>NZ_JBFUEP010000002.1:0-133648 GCF_056403895.1 Pedococcus sp. P2_E5 | reverse complement strand
GCGTCAAGAACGGCTACACCGAGGCCGCCAACCGCACCTTCATCTCCGCCGTCACCCGTGGTGGGAAGACCTACCTGCTCACCGAGATGTACGGACTCGACTCGTCGTGGCGTCCCCAGGCGGCGATGTACGACTGGGCCTTCGCCTACGGCGACAAGGTGGGGCCGGTGGGTGACCTCGTCGCGCCCGGCGCCGTCACCGCGCCGCCCACCCTCCTGTCGAGCACGACCTCGCCCGCCCTGACCGACCCGGGCGCGGCGGGCCCGCACACGCGGGCTGCGACGGCGGCGGCTGCGCTGCCCGGCGCGGAGCAGGACTCCGCGTCGATGGGCCGATGGGTGCGACCGTTCGCCGCGACGCTGGTGTTCCTCGCGCTGCTCGTCATGCTGCTCCGCGCACGAGCCCGACGGCGTTCGGTGAGGGCGCGCCGCGGCCGTTACCGCTGAGGTTCACCTCCGGCGAACCAGGCTCCGTATGCCGCGCCCGAGGGTGCCCAGCGCCATCGCACCGACCGCGCCCAGCACGGCACCGGCCGCCACACTGGTCCGGTCCGCGGCACGTTGGCCGAAGGTGGGAAGGCCTGCGTCGGTGCGCTCGCGGATGCTGTCCACCGGTTCGGGCGCAGGCCCCTCGGCGAGCTTTGCCTCCTGCCCGGGGCTGAGCTCCACGCCCCCGGCGGTGTCGAGGTCGTTGGCCGCCCAGGCCGCCGAGATGAGGATGACCCGTGACATGAGGTTCAGCCACACGAGCAGCCCCGCCACGAGGGCGAATCCGAGGTAGAGCTTGTTGTCGGTCGTGCTCGCGAGCAGCACCGAGCCGAACGTCTTGAGCACCGTCAGGCCGATCCCGCCGAAGACGGCGCCGTTGCGCAGGGCCTGCCACGGGAGCCGGATGCCCGACAGGAGGCGCAGCATGATCGCCACGAGACCGCCGTCGAGCGCGATCCCCACGACGAAGGCGACCACCGTGAGCACCCAGCCCTGACCTCCCAGGCCGACCAGGTCCGCGGCCCACGTCGCGGCTGCGCCGGCGATCGCCCCGACTCCGGCCGAGAGCAGGATGCCGACGCCCAGCAGCACGAGGACCCCGACGTCGCGCAGCTTGGCGAGGACCGGGTTGCCCGCTCCGCCCTGCACGCCGAAGATCGCCCGGATCCCGTCGCGCAGGGCGCCGAGCCATCCGGTCCCCGCCAGGACGAGGCCGACCACCGAGACGACTCCCTGGATCGACAGGGTCGCGCCGGTGGGCACGGTGACGTCGATGATGCCGTCGGGCTGAGCGTCGGTCTTGACGAAGCCGGGGAGCAGGTCGTTGATGGCGTTCTTGGTGTCGTCGAGCAGCTGCGGCTGGTTGCGCAGCACCAGTCCGAAGACCGTGAAGGCCAACAGCACGGCCGGGAAGATCGAGAAGAAGGCGAAGTACCCCACGCCACCGGCGAGCAGGTTGCCGCGGTGGTCGCCGTAGCGCTTCCAGGCCCGCCAGGCCTGGGTCTTCTGGGCGCGGGCCCACCAGCCCTTGACCGTCTGCACGTCAGCGCCCGTTCAGGGCGAACGACCGCACCGGTCGCCAGACGCCGTCGGCGCCGTGCTCGTAGAGGTGGAACTCGCCCACGTCGAAGGTGCACTCGAAGTCCGCCAGCTCGACGAACGCACGGTCGAGGTTGTCCTCGGAGACGTGGTGGGCGACCGTCACGTGGGGGTGGTAGTAGAAGTCGAGCTTGCGCTTGAGCGGGCCGCGTCGCACTGCCTTCTCGAGCAGCTCGCAGTCGGCGAGCCCTCCGGAGACCTGCACGAACACGACCGGCGAGATGGGCCGGAAGGTGCCGGTGCCACGCAACACCATCGGAAACGAACGCCCCTGCGTGGCAACGGCTTCCAGGTGCTCGACGACCGTCGACAGGTCGTCGCCCTCCACCTCGGTGGGCGGCAGGAGCGTCACATGGGTGGGGATGGACTCGGCGAGCGGGTCCCCGAAGGAGGCACGCTTGCCCTGGAGCATCTCCGCGTGCGGAGACGGGATGGCGATGGACACACCGATGGTGGGCACGACCGCGACCCTACCGAACGCTTTCGGCGGGCACCCTGCGACGAGTCGGCACCGGGTCAGCGGGCACTGGGAAGCAGCCCCACGGCCGCGCGCACCCGAGCCATCGTCGCCTGCGCCACCTCGCGCGCACGGTCGGCCCCGTCGGCCAGGATGCGGTCCAGCTCGGCCGGGTCGGCGAGCAGCTCGGACATCCGCGTCTGGAACGGCGTCAGCCGGTCGACCACCACGTCGGCGACCTCCTTCTTGAGGTCGCCGTAGCCACGGCCCGCGAACGACACGACGAGGTCGTCGATGGAGGTGCCCGAGAGCACGGAGTGGATGACGAGCAGGTTGGAGACACCGGGCTTGGCGTCCGGGTCGTAGCGCACCTCGCTGTCGGTGTCGGTGACGGCCGACCGGATGTTCTTGGTGATCTTGCCGGGGTCCTGCATGAGGTCGATGAGGCCCTTGGGTGAGGACCCGGTCTTGCTCATCTTGGCCGTGGGGTCCTGCAGGTCCATGATCTTCGCGGCGCCCTTGACGATGTAGGGGTCGGGCACCACGAGGGTTTCCCCGAAGCGGGCGTTGAACCGCTCGGCCAGGTCGCGGGTGATCTCGAGGTGCTGGCGCTGGTCCTCCCCGACCGGCACGTAGGCCGCGTCGTACATGAGGATGTCGGCGGCCATCAGCATCGGGTAGGTCAGCAGCCCGACGTTGGCGTTCTGGCCCTTGGCGACCTTGTCCTTGAACTGGGTCATCCGACGCGCCTCGCCGTCCCCGGTGAGGCAGTTCATCACCCAGCCGAGCTCGGCGTGCTCGGTGATGTGGCTCTGGCAGAACACCGCCGACCGCTTCGGGTCGACGCCACCGGCGATGAACTGGGCCGCCGTCGCCCGCGTGCGCTGGCGCAGCACCTCGGGGTCGGTGGGCACGGTCAGCGCGTGCAGGTCGGCCACGAAGTAGAAAGCGTCGAAGTCGTCCTGCAACGTGACCCAGTTGACCAGTGCCCCGAGGTAGTTGCCGAGGTGCAGGGAGTCGCTGGTCGGCTGCATCCCGGACAGGATCCGGGGCAGCACAGCGGGCGCGGACGTTTCAGGCATGCGCGCCATTCTGTCAGGTCAGGTGCAGGAGGAAACCTTGGGCGGGGACCAGCACCGGTAGGGCGAGACCGACCTGCCCCAGCGCCGCGCCGCTGACCCGGATCCCGTCGGAGAGGCCGTGCTCCCACCACTGCGGGCCACCGGCCTGCGTCACGGCGGGCAGGCCCGCCTCGTGCCGCACGCGCACGGTGTAGGTGCGGCTCGGGTCGAGCCCGGGCAGGGTGACCAGCCCCGGCGCCACCGACGGCCCGCTGTGGGTCCGCAGCACCGTGTATGCCGCCTGCTCCCCTCCCAGCGCGACGGTCCCGGTCACGAGCAGGCCCACCTCCTCGGGCAGGTCGGCGCGGACCAGGTCACCGGAGTGCAGCAGTGGTCGCAGCTCGCGGTAGAGCCCGGACCAGGCGGACAGGGCGTCGAGCTCCTCGGGCGTGCACGTCGTGATGTCCCACTCGAGTCCGGCGTGGCCCTGCAACGCGACCAGCATCCGGAAGGACAGGTCCAGCGTCCGGTGGGTCGTGTGGGCGGTCGCCGGGCCCACGTGCGTGCCCATGAGCTCGGCAGGCACGAGCAGCGACGTCCAGCGCTGGATCGCCGTGCGCTCGAGCGCGTCGTTGCAGTCACTGGTCCAGATCCGGTCGGTGCGGGCCAGGACGCCGAGGTCGACGCGGGCACCCCCACTGGAGCAGGACTCGATCTCGAGGTCGGGGTGGGTGGCGCGCAGCCGGCCGAGCAGGTCGTAGAAGGCCTGCGTCTGCGCGTGGACGGCAGGACGGTCGACGCCGCTGGCGTCCGTGTGCACGGCCTCGTGCAGGTCGCGGTTGTGGTCCCACTTGATGAAGTCGATGCCGAGCTCGCTCACCAGGGCGCTGATCTGGCCTTCGACGTGCGCTGCGGCGTGGGGGTTCGCGAGGTCGAGCACGTGCTGGTGGCGCGAGGGCCGTGGGTGCCCTGCCCGGGGGCCGATGACCCAGTCGGGATGGGCCCGCACCAGGTCGGAGTCGACGTTGACCATCTCGGGCTCGAACCACAGCCCGAACTCCATGCCGAGTCCCTTGACGTGCTCGACGAGGGGCTCCAGACCCTGTGGCCACATGTCCTGCGAGACGACCCAGTCCCCCAGGCCGCTGTGGTCGTCCCGCCGGCTGCCGAACCACCCGTCGTCCAGGACGAACCGCTCCACCCCGATCCGCGCTGCCGTGTCGGCCAGCTCCGTGAGGCGCTCGAGGTCGTGGTCGAAGTAGACCGCCTCCCAGGTGTTCAGGACGAGGGGGCGCGGTGCGTTGCTGTGGGTGGCTCTCGCCCGCTGGCTGCGGTGCAGCCGTCGCGACAGGCCGTCGAGACCGTCGACCGCGTGCACGAAGACGATCTCGGGGGCCGTGTAGGTCTCTCCCGGCGCGAGCCGCACCTCACCGGGCTCGAGGAGCTCGCCGCCGCCGAGGACGGCGGCATGCACACCAGCGCCCTCGGGCAGGCGCTCGGTGAGGTGTTCGTGGTTGCCGCTCCAGGCGACGTGGACCGACCAGACCTCACCGGTCCGGAAGCCGAAGCCGGCCGTCCCGACCGTCAGCAGCAGGGTCGCGTCGTGACCGGTGCGGCCACGACGGGAGGCGCGCAGGTGGGTGCCGTCCTGCAGCGTGGAGCGCTGGGGGGACCGCTCGCGGCACCAGCGGCCCGTGAGGTCGAGGACCTCGGTGGCCCTCGAGGGCAGCGGCAGCAGGGCCCGCAGGGCGCCCAGGTCGAGGGGCACGTCGGCGTCGTCCCCGCCCGAGCGGTTGGTCACCGACTGCGACACGCACAGGACGCCGTCGTCGTCGAGGGTGTGCCGCAGCCGCACCTCGGTCGCGCCGTCGCGAGCCGTCGTGACCAGGGACCGCGCGCCGTCCTGCTCGGTGGTCACCACCCAGCGGGGGGCAGCCGCGCCGCCGGCGCGGTGCGCGGCATACCCGGGGGTGCCGAGCCAGCCGTCGCCCGAGGTGGGCAGCACGGTCAGTGGCCACGGTTGGTCGAGGGCGTTGTGGGGCACCGGCCCCCCGACGATCCCGGCGAGCTCGGCAGCGACGCCGTCGGGCAGGTCGGCGCCCCAGTGGAGCACTCTCGGCAGACCCTCGTCGGGGATCTCGTAGACCAGGCACGTGCCGGCGGACCGGAGGACTGCGGTCTGCGAGGTCATCCCTTGGTGGCTCCCAGCGTCAGGCCTGCGACGAACTGCTTCTGAAGCAGGAAGAAGATGATCAGGGTGGGCAATGCTATGACGACCGAGCCGGCGGCGACGAGGTTGTTGTCGGTGAAGAACTGCCCCCGCAGGTTGTTGATCGAGCTGGTCACGGGGAACTTGTCACCGGACTGCAGGAGCACGGTCGCCCAGAAGAACTCGTTGTAGATCCAGGTGACCTCGAGCGTCGCCAGCGCGGCGAGCGGGGGTCGGCACAGCGGCAGCGTGAGCTGGAAGAACTGACGCAGCACGCCGGCACCGTCGACCACTGCCGACTCGTAGAGCTCGCGGGGCAGGGTCTTCATGTAGTTGGACAGGACGAACGTGCAGAAGCCCGTCTGGAAGGCCACGTTGACGAGGATCAGTCCCCAGTACGAGTTGAGCAGGGTGCCCGACTCGCTGAACCAGAACGGCACCTCGATCGCCCGGAACATGCGGTAGACCGGGATGAGCAGGGCCTGCGGCGGCAGCAGGTTCGCCGCGGTGAACAGTCCGAGCAGCGCGAGGTTGAACTTGAACGAGAACCTCGCGACGACGAAGGCCACGCAGCAGGACAGGAACAAGGTCAGCAGCACGGCCGGCACGGTGATGTAGGCCGAGTTCAGCATCGTGTGGGAGAAGTTCGCCTGCTCCCACGCGTTCTTGTAGTTGGCCAGGGTGAAGCCGCCGAAGGAGAGGTAGCCGTTCTTCGCGGTGTAGGCGTAGTCACGGAAGCTGTTGAGCACCGCGTAGCCGACGGGGAAGATCCAGATCAGCGCCACCACGGCCAGGAACACCTGGATGACCCGGTTGCCCTTCTTGGTGCCGACGCCCTGCGCACGCTTGCTCGTGAGCGGGTTCCGACTCCTCGGGACCACTACATCGACGATGTCGCTCATCGCTGCTCCCTCATGACGATACGTAGGTACAGGACGATGAAGATCGAGGAGATGATGAGCATGAAGGTGGCCAGCGCCGAGCCGAAGCCGATGCGGCTGGCCTCACCGACGATGTTGGTCGTCACCAGCGTCGAGATCAGCTCGAGCCCGTTGCGCCCCTTGTTGATGACCCACACCAGGTCGAAGGCGCGCAGGGACTCGATCACCGTGACGACGAGCACGATGATGTTGATCGGGAACATCACCGGGAAGACCACCTTGAAGAAGGTCTGCCGCTCGCTGGCACCGTCGACCTTGGCCGCCTCACGCAGCGTCGGGTCGACGCCCTTCAGGCCCGCCAGGTAGAGCAGCATGATGTAGCCGACATGCCGCCAGCTGGACGCGATCAGGGCAGCCCACAGGTTGTAGCGCTGGTCGCCGTACCAGTCGATGCTGCCACCGGTGATCTGGTTGATGAAGCCCTGGTCGCGGCTGTAGATCAGCTGCCAGATGAAGCCCACGAGGGCGAGCGACAGCACGACCGGGAGGTAGATGGCGGTCTGGTAGACACGGGAACCACGCACCTCCCGGTCGAGCAGGACTGCGAGGAACATCCCGATGGGCGTGGCGATGAGGAACATCACGGCGAGCCAGATCAGGTTGTGCTGCAACGCCGGGATGAACGGCGGGTAGATCGTGAGCACGTCCTTGTAGTTCCTCAGCCCCACGGACTTGGCCGAGGTGATCGGGCCGATCCCGTCCCAGTTGGTGAAGGAGAGCAGGACCGACCCGATCGCCGGCACCACGACGAGCCAGAGCACCAGCAGCGTCGGGACCCCGATCATCAGGGACACCACGACCCGGTCGACCGGACTGAGGTGGTCGATCCCCTTGTACTTCGAACGTCTGGCCATGGGTGCTCCTCGGTTGCGGTTGCGTCGGCGTCGTCGCGGTCAGCTCGCGAAGATGCTCTGCTTCTGCTTCTCGATGTTGTTGACCAGGCCGTCGATGTCCTTGGGGTTCTTGAGGAAGGACTGGATGGCGGGGATCATCACCGTGGAGGCGAAGTCGGGGCGGGTGTCGCGGTCCATGAACTGGGCGATCGACTTGGCCTGCGAGACGAACTCCACCGACTTCTTCTGCAGCGAGGTGTAGGCCGCCTGGTCCGCCTGGTCGTTCGTCGCGATGACGCTCGGGTCGGCCTTGACGACGATGTTCTGCGCCGCTGCGGAGCCGACGTAGCCGAGCAGCTTCTTGGCACCGGCCTTGTTCTTCGGACGCTTGGCCATCATGTAGCCGTCGATGGGCGCCTCGATGGCGTCGGCACCGATGGTGGAGTCGACCTCGGGGAAGTTGAAGAAACTGAGGTCCTCCTGCTCCGCCCCCTTCTCGAACTGCTGGGCCAGGAAGGAGCCGAGGACGTACGTTCCGGCCTTCTTCTGCTGGAGGGCCTGGGCGGCCTCCTGCCAGGTGCGACCGAGGGAGTCGGGCTGGTGCAGGTCGAGCAGGCCGGCCCAGGTGTCGAAGACGGCCTTGACCTTGGGGCTGTTCCAGGCTTCCTTGCCGGCCATGAGGTTGACGTGGAAGTCGAAGCCGTTGACCCGCATGTTGAGCTGGTCGAAGGTGCCCATCGCGGGCCAGCCGTCCTTGTCGCCGAACGCGATCGGGACCAGGCCGTCCTTCTTCATCTGCGCACCGAGGGCCTTGAACTCGTCGAGGGTCTTGGGCTCCTGGTAGCCGAACTTGGAGAAGACGCTCTTGCGGTAGAAGACGGCCCACGGGTAGTACGTCGACGGCACGAAGTACTGCTTGCCGTCGTCGCCGGTCGAGGCCTTCTTCAGGGCGTCCGTCATCCCGGCCCCGGACAGGTCCTTCCACACGTCGGTGACGTCGCCGGCCAGGCCCTTCGAGGCGAAGAACCGCATGCGGTAGCCGGAGAACCACATCCAGACGTCGTCGGGCGACCCCTGGAGGTAGTTGTTGATGTTCTCCTGGAAGGAGTTGTGGTCGATCGTGTTGACCTTGGCGGTCAGGCCGGCGTTCGCCTTCTGGAAGGCGTCCATGACGGCCTGGATCGCAGCCTTCGGCACGGCGTCGGACTGGTTGGAGCCCACCGACACGGTGCCGGTCGCGGCGCCGCCACTCGTGCCTCCGTCGCCACCGCAGGCAGCGAGCAGTGAGGGAGCGGCCAGGAGGGTGCCGGCGCCGAGGGCGCCGCGCAGCAGGGTCCGACGGCTCACGCCACGGACAGAGGCAGGGACGAGGCTGGCGAGGTACTCGGCCTCTGAGGTCGGGCGGGTCATTTCGGGTCTCCTTTGACACGGGACTGACGCGGGTTGAACCGGCGGGCGACCGAATTCGTCAACTGACAGTTTCGATCAAAAACCACCAACAACACCCGAGGATGATGGTCTCGGCCACCCCTGTCAAGACCTTCGCCCTGCCAAGTTCATCTGGCGGACACGGTGCGGGATTCGCTCAACCGCGCGGCATACGCTCAACGTGGGACCACGGATCGGGGTGCCACGACGGCAGGGTATCAACATGTTGATTTTTGTTGACATGGCTTCCTGCATGGCACCAAACTGTCGCGCATGCGTTCATGGCCGAACCGTCGGATCGCCCTGGGTGGCGACTACAACCCCGAGCAGTGGCCGCGTGAGGTCTGGTCCGAGGACATGGAGCTCATGCGCGAGTCGGGGGTCTCCTTCGTCACGCTGGGGGTCTTCTCCTGGTCGTGGCTCGAGCCCGCCAAGGGCGAGTACGACTTCGCCTGGCTCGACGACATCATGGGTCTGCTCCATGCCAACGACATCGCCGTCGACCTGGCCACGGCGACTGCCACCCCTCCTCCGTGGCTGTCCGCCGCGCACCCGGAGATCCTCCCGGTCGACCACGACGGTCACACGCTGTGGCCGGGCAGCCGCCAGGCGTGGTGCCCGAGCTCGCCCGTCTACCGCGACTACGCGCTCGCCCTGACGACGCAGCTCGCCCAGCGGTACCACGAGCACCCTGCCCTGGCCATGTGGCACGTCTCGAACGAGTACGCCTGCCACAACATCCCCTGCTACTGCGACACCTGCGCCGCCGGCTTCCGGGTGTGGCTGCAGCACCGTCACGAGACCCTCGAGCGCCTCAACGACGCCTGGGGGACGGCGTTCTGGAGCCAGCGCTACACCGACTGGCAGCAGGTCCTGCCGCCTCGGCTGACCACGACGTTCGGCAACCCCACGCACGTGCTGGACTACAAGCGGTTCCAGTCCGACACCCTGCTCGACTTCCACCGCAGCGAGAAGGCGATCCTCGCCGACCTGTCCCCGGGCGTCCCGGTGACCACGAACTTCATGACGCTGGCACACTTCGACCACCTCGACTACCACCAGTGGGCGGCCGAGCAGGACGTCATCAGCACGGACCACTACGTCGTGAACACCCTCGAGCACCCGAGGGCGGAGCTGGCCTTCAGCGGCGACCTCACCCGCGGCCTCGCAGGTGGCGCGCCGTGGATGCTCATGGAGCACTCGACGAGTGCGGTCAACTGGCAGCCGGTCAACCCGGCCAAGGCGCCCGGACAGACCCTGCGGGACAGCCTGGCCCACGTGGCGCGTGGCGCCGACACCCTCGGCTTCTTCCAGTGGCGGCAGTCGCTCTCCGGATCCGAGAAGTTCCACTCGGCGCTCGTCCCGCACGCTGGTCGTGACAGCGAGCGGTTCCGCGAGGTGGTCGAGCTCGGCCAGGTGGCCCAGCGGCTCGGCGAGCTGCTCGGGTCGCGGGTCGAGTCCGACGTCGCCATCCTGTGGGACTACCAGGCCCAGTGGGCCGCGTCCGGACCCGCCATGCCGTCGAGCGAGCTCGGCTACGCGACGACCGCGCATGCGATCCACCGGCTGCTGCGGGACCGCGGCGTCACCGCCGACGTCGTGCACCCGAGCGCCGACCTCACGGCATACACGGTGGTCGTCGTCCCCACGCTCTATCTCGTCAGTGACGACCACGCGGCCGCCGTGGCGGCGGCGGCGGAGGCCGGGGCCCAGGTGCTGGTGACCTTCTTCTCCGGTATCAGCGACGAGAACGACCACGTCCGGCTGGGCGGCTACCCCGGTGCGTTCCGCGACCTGCTCGGGGTGCGTGTCGAGGAGTTCTTCCCCCTCATGGACGGTGACGAGGTGTCCGTGGGCAGGGGCACCGGTCGGCGGTGGAGCGAGGACGTCACCGCCGTCGACGCCGAGGTGCTCGACAGGTACGCCGACGGACCGCTCGCGGGACGCCCAGCCGTCACCCGCCGTGACGTCGGGTCGGGTGCGGCGTGGTACCTCAGCACCCTGCTCGACGACGCTGCCCTGGGAACCCTGCTGGACTCCGTGATCGGCGCCGCCGGCGTCGCCCCGGCGGCGGACGTGCCGGTCGGTGTCGAGGCGGTCCGGCGCACCGGCAATGATGGGTCCTGGCTGTTCCTCGTCAACGACACCGACAGGGAGCAGCACGTCGCCGTGACCGGTCACGACCTGGTTGCCGACCGTCCGTTCGGACCGGACACCGCTCTGGCCGCGGGTGCGGTCGCCGTCATCAGGGAGGACTAGTGCTCGCCAGCCAGCGCCGTGCCACGATCCTCGGCCTCGTCGAGGACAGCGGCGCCGTGCGGGTGTCCGAGCTCGTCGACCAGCTCGGCGTCTCGGACATGACCGTGCGCCGCGACATCGAGCAGCTCGCGACCGAGGGCCTGGTCGAGCGCGTCCACGGCGGCGCCCTGGCCATGGGTCGGCGAAGCAGCGAGGAGCCCGGGTTCACCGCGAAGTCCTCGCTCATGCGGGCGCAGAAGTACGCCATCGCCCAGACCGCGGCCCAGCTCGTCGAGCCCGGGGCCGCGATCGGCATCTCCGCCGGGACGACGACCTACGAGTTCGCCCGCGCCGTCCGGCACGTCCCGGACCTCACGGTCGTCACGAACTCCGTCCCGGTCGCGCAGCTCCTGCACGAGTCGGGCACGCCCGGCCAGACGGTGGTGCTCACCGGCGGGGTGCGCACGCCGTCCGACGCGCTCGTCGGGCCCGTCGCGGTCGCCGCGCTGCGCATGCTCCACGTCGACCGGCTCTTCCTCGGCGTGCACGGCATGGACGCGCGGGCAGGCCTCACCACCCCCAACCTCGTCGAGGCCGAGACCAACCAGGCCCTCGTCGACACGGCTCGCCGGATCTGCGTCCTCGCCGACCACACGAAGTGGGGCACCGTCGGCCTGAGCACCATCATCCCGTTGTCCGCGGTGGACCTGTTGGTGACGGACCCGGGACTCACCCCTCGGGCACGCAAGGCCGTCACGGATGCCGGGGTGGAGATGATCCTGGCCACCCCTGCCACGACGAGGACGCCGCGTTCGGAGAGGAACCACGCATGACCGCGCGGCGCACCAGCCGTCAGCTCGCCGACGGCCGCGAGATCATCTACTACGACGACTCCCCCGAGGCGCCGGAACGCACCGCCGAGGACACCCGGCCGCTCGGCGAGCGGGCCGCATCGGGCGAGATCCGGCACGACGCCCTCGTCGGCGACTGGGTCGCCGTGGCCGGGCACCGCAGCAACCGCACCTTCCTCCCCCCGAAGGACGAGTGCCCCCTGTGCCCCAGCGGGGCGGGCAGCGTCCCCTCGGAGGTGCCCGAGGCGACCTACGACGTGGTGGTCTTCGAGAACCGGTTTCCCTCGTACTCACCCGTCTCCGCAGCCGGTGACGGGAGCGCCGGCGACGGCCAGGGAGATGGCGACCTCCTCCAGAGCCGGCCCGCGCTCGGCCGCTGCGAGGTCGTCTGCTTCACCAGCGACCACGAGTCGACGTTCGCCGACCTCACCCCTGAGCGCGCCCGCACCGTCATCGACGCGTGGGCGGACCGCACGGCGCGGCTGGGTGCGGTTCCTGACATCGAGCACGTCTTCTGCTTCGAGAACCGCGGCCAGCAGATCGGCGTCACGCTGAACCACCCGCACGGCCAGATCTATGCGTATCCCTATGTGCCACAACGATCTGCCGCCATCCTGGCGCAGGCGACCGCGCACCACGCCCGCACCGGTCGCCTCCTCGGGGCCGACATCCTGACGGCCGAGCTGGAGGCGAAGGAGAGGGTGGTGATCGACACCGAGCACTGGACGGCTTACGTGCCGTTTGCCGCGCGGTGGCCCGTGGAGGTGCACCTCGCACCCCGCCGCGACGTGCCGGACCTCCCGTCACTGACCGGTGCCGAACGCGACGACCTCGCCCACGTCTACCTCGACCTCATGCAGCGCCTGGACCGCTACTACGTCGCCAAGGACGGCAGCCAGATCCGGCTGCCCTACATCGCCGGCTGGCACCAGGCCCCCACCCGCCAGGGACGCGACGTGTCGCGCCTGCACCTCCAGGTGATGTCGGTCCTTCGCTCGCCCAAGAAGCTCAAGTACCTCGCAGGGTCGGAGTCGGGCGTCGGCGGCTGGGTCAACGACGTGCCTCCGGAACAGATCGCCGCCCGACTGCGCGAGGTCGCCCCGTCCGAGGTCACACGGTGACGGCCGACGCCGCAGCCGAGCTGTTCCGCACCACGTTCGGCTCCGACCCCGCAGGCGTGTGGTCCGCGCCCGGCAGGGTCAACCTGATCGGGGAACACACCGACTACAACAGCGGCCTCTGCCTGCCGATCGCACTGCCGCAGCGGACGTTCGCGGCCGCCCGCCGACGCGACGACGACGCGGTGCGCATCGTGTCGGCGCAGGCCGACGGCGTCGTGGAGGTGACCCTCGCCGACGTGGCCCCCGGCCACCCGGGCGGGTGGGCGGCCTACGTCGCCGGGGTGCTGTGGGCACTGCGCAAGGCGGGGTATGCCGTGACCGGCCTCGACGTGGCCGTGGACGGCCGCGTGCCGCTGGGTGCCGGGCTGTCCAGCTCGGCGGCCCTGGAGTGCGCAGTGGGGGCCGCGGCGTCGGACCTGTTCGACCTGGGCCTGCTGTCCGGCGACAGCGGCCGGACCACACTGGCGGCGGCCTGCGTGGACGCGGAGAACACCATCGCCCTGGCGCCGACCGGCGGCATGGACCAGTCCGCCGCGCTGCTCGCGCGGGCCGGTCACGCCCTGCTGCTGGACTGCCGGGACGGGCACACCGAGCAGGTGCCGTTCGACCTGTCGGCGCACGGACTCGTCCTGCTCGTGGTCGACACCCGTGCGGAGCACGCGCTGGTCGACGGCCAGTACGCCGAGCGGCGCACGTCCTGCGAGGCGGCCGCCCGCGAGCTCGGGGTCCCGAGCCTGCGCGAGGTGTCGGCCGACGACCTCGAGGAGCGGCTGTCCGCGCTCTCCTCCGACCTGCTGCGCCGACGGGCACGTCACATCGTCACCGAGATCGCGCGCGTCGAGGAGGCCGCGGCTGCCTTGCGCAGCAACGACTTCCGAGCGGTGGGCGAGCTCTTCCTGGCCTCGCACACCTCGATGCGCGACGACTTCGAGATCTCCGTGGCGGAGCTCGACACGGCGGTGGAGTCGGCGGTCGGCGCGGGCGCGCTCGGCGCGCGGATGACCGGCGGTGGCTTCGGGGGTTCGGCCATCGCACTGGTTGCCGCAGACGGAGCCGGGGCCGTTCAGTCCGCGGTGGAGGACGCCTTCACTGCCAAGGGTTTCCGCGCCCCTGACTGCTTCACGGTCACAGCCTCGGCGAGCGCGGCCCGCGACACCTGACCTCGGTCAGCTTGCGCACCTCGGTCAGTGGGCGCCCACCTGGACGACGTCGTAGTCGGTGCCCCGCGGCGCCGGCGCCCCGAGCGGCGGCGGGAACCCCAGGTCGAACCGGGCGTTGACGGCGACGAGCCGGTCGCCCTGCAGTGCCATGGTGGTCGGGATCCGGAACAGTCCCCCGGCCGCGTCGTTGTCGATCACCCGCGCCACAGTCCCTGCGGAGAGGTCACTGGAGAGGTCCAGCTCCACGATCCGGTTGGCGAAGTTCTCGACGACCCACAGGGTCCGGCCGCGCAGCAGGATCCCGTCGGACACGCCGGGCGGCACGGCCCCCTGCGGCAGGTCGATCGCGCTGCTGACACCCGAGACCGGGTCCACCGTGTACATGCCACCGAGGATCGTGTGGCCCACGACGAGCACGTTGCCGGACTCCGTCGCGTCGATGCCGTTGAGGCCGGGGAAGCCGAGGTTCGCACCGGCTGGCCCGGTGACCGCCAGCGCGCGCGGTGCTCCGACGGCCCCGCTCGGCGACAGCGGCACGATGAACAGCCGGGGTGAGAACGAGTCGGTGACGAAGACGCCCCCGGGGGTCACCACCAGGTCGTTGAGCAGGACCGTGCCCGGGGGCGCGACTGCAACGTCCGCAAGCGTGCGACCGCTCCCGGTGTCGTAGGCGAACACCCTGCCGCTCAGCCCGCCGGCGACCCAGAGCCGGTCGCCCTCGACCTTCATGCCGGCTGCCTGCATCCCCGGTGGGGTGTCGGCCGGGTTCGCCCCCTGGCCGGCCGGTGGGCGGTCCACCAGGATCCGCCCCGCACCGGTGCGCAGGTCACCGGTGTAGATGTCGCCGTCCCAGAGGGAGCCGGCGTAGAAGGTGTTCCCCCCACCGACGGCGACTCCCTCCGGCGCGAAGTCGCGGGGCAGGTCGATGGAGGAGGGGAACGGAGGCGCCGCGGCCCCGAGGCTGAGGCAGGCGGCGGCGAGCAGGGCGGCAACGGCGGACTTGTGGTTCATGACGACCTCTTCCGTGGGAGTCCCTGCCCTCCCTCCGAACTACCACGTGACCCCTTCCCAGGGGATCCGCCACCTGCACTAGGACCCAGTCGCCGGACCGTCAGTCCAGGTCGTAGTCGACGATCACGGCAGCATGGTCGGACCAGCGCTGGTCGTAGGCCGCGGCGCGGCCGACCGTGGCGCTCACCGCGCGGTCCGCGAGTGGCCGGCTGGCCAGCTGGTAGTCGATCCGCCAGCCCGAGTCGTTGTCGAACGCCTTCCCGCGCCAGGACCACCAGGTGTACGGCCCCGGTCCGGGCCCATGGGCGGCACGATGCACGTCGACCCACTCACCCGCGGCGAACCACGTGTCGAAGCGAGCCCGCTCCTCGGGCAGGAAGCCCGACTTGCGCAGGTTGCCCTTCCAGTTCCTGAGGTCGTCCTCACGGTGCGCGACGTTGAGGTCGCCGGTGACCACGGCCATCGCGCCGCACGTCGTCCAGGCATCGAGCCGCGCGCCGATGGCGTCCAGGAACCGGAGCTTCTCCTCCTGCCGGGGGGTTCCGGCGCCCCCGGTGTGCACGTACGTCGACGCGACGGTCACCGTTCCCGTCGGCGTCGCCAGGTCGACCTCGACCCAGCGACCCGCGCCGTCGAACTCCTGCGCGCCGACGCCCACCTGCGCCCTGACCTGCGGGGCCCGGCTCACGACGGCCACGCCTGCCCGCCCCTTGGCCTCGGCCTCCGTGTGGGCCACGTGCCACCCGCCGAAACCGCCGAGCTCCAACGCCTCCCGGAGCTGGTCATCGGTCGCGCGCACCTCCTGGAGGCAGAGCACGTCCGGCTGCTGCTCCGCCAGCCACTCCATGCCCCCGCGACGGGCTGCGGCCCGGATACCGTTGACGTTGGCCGAGATCACCCGCATCCGGCCATTGTGCGTGCCACCCCTCAGCGGCCCGCACTAGGGTGCGACGCATGCCCGACGAGTCCACCCAGACGTCCCCCGCGCCCACGACCCCCGCCGAGTCCTCCCCCGTGACCGGGGGCGAGTCGCCCACCGGCAAGCCCAACGCGGAGGCACCGCCCGTGCCGCCGTCGGACGACCTGGTGACCACGCGGCATACCCTCAAGATCGGGCGGCGCACGCTGCGCTACACGGCGACGGCGGGACGCATCGTGCTGCGCGAGGAGGTCTTCGAGGACGGTGTTTTCAAGGGGCACAAGGCCAAGGCCGAGCTGAGCGTCACCTCCTACGTCGTCGACGCTCCCAAGGGCAGCAAGCGCCCCGTCACCTTCGCGTTCAACGGCGGACCGGGCTCGAGCTCGGTGTGGCTGCACCTCGGCCTGCTCGGCCCGCGCCGGGTCGACTCCGGAGACGTGGGCAACCCGACCCCGCCGCCCTACGGCCTGCTGGACAACACCGAGACCCTGCTCGCCGTGTCGGACCTCGTCTTCATCGACCCCGTGTCGACCGGGTACTCGCGCGCCGTCGAGGGGGGCAAGCCCAAGGACTACCACGGCTTCAAGGCCGACATCGAGAGCGTCGGCGAGCTGATCCGGCTCTGGACCACCCGCCACAACCGTTGGCTGTCACCGAAGTTCATCGCCGGCGAGTCCTACGGCACCATCCGGGCCGCCGCCCTGGCCGAGCACCTGCAGACCCGCCACGGCCTCTACGTCAACGGCATCATGCTGATCAGCTCGGTGCTCGACCTCGCGACCGTCGACTTCGAGTTCCGCAACGACCGTGCCCACGTCGACTACCTGCCGACCTACGCCGCCACCGCCCACCACCACGGCAAGCACGGACGCAAGTCGCTCAGGACGGTCCTCGCCGAGGCGGAGGAGTATGCCGCGCGCGACTACCCGTGGGCGCTGTCACGGGGGGCTCGCCTCACCGCCGCGGAGCGCGCCGAGCACGTGAGTCGCCTCGCCGCGCTGATCGGCCTGTCCGAGGAGTACGTCGACCGCGCCAACCTCAGGGTCGAGCACGTGCGCTTCTTCACCGAGCTGCTGCGCGACCGGGGCCTGGCCGTGGGCCGGCTCGACGCGCGGTTCACGGGGCAGCTCGTGCACGGCAACGCCGAGAAGTGGGACGCAGATCCGTCCCACGACGCGATCAGCGGACCGTATGCCGCCGCCTGGAACCACTACGTGCGGGACGAGCTGGGCTACGAGAACGACCTGCCCTACGCGCAGATCTCGGAGCTCGCGTCGACGGAGTGGTCGTTCAAGGAGTTCGAGGGCAAGCCGATTGACGTCAGCTCGCAGCTCGCGAGGGCGATGCGGGGCAACCCCCACCTGAGGGTGCACATCGCCTACGGGTACCACGACGGGGCGACGCCCTACTACGGGGCACAGGACGTCGTGGCCCACCTGGAGATCCCCGAGTCGCTGCGGGCCAACATCGAGCACGCGTACTACGAGGCCGGACACATGATGTACGTCCACGAGCCGAGCCGTCTCCAGCAGTCCCGGGACCTCGCCGCGTTCGTGGTCAGGTCCAGCGGGACGGAGGCCGGCTGAGCAGCGAGTCTCTCAGCGAGGCACACCCGCGGCTGCCGGGCCGCGCTGCTGTGCCGCGGCGTTCGGCCTGCCCCGCCCGAGCCCGCGGGCCGGCTTGCCCGGTCGAGCCGCCTGAGCCGCCTTGACCCCCTCGGCCGCTGCCAGCGCCGCCTCGACCGCCTGGGCCGTCACGACCTCATGGGCTCTCTCGACCGGCACCGGCTGGCGCTCCGGGTCGGCCGGGTGCCGGCCCTCCGGCCCGTCTACGGGCTGGTACTCCGGGCCACGGTCCGGCGTGGCACGGCGCCGACCCTTGACGGGCTTCTCGGTCCCGTAGTAGCCGCCGTAGTACCCGCTGTCCGCCGACTTCGGCTCGACCCGGTTGAGCACGACACCCAAGGTGTGTCCCTGAACCGCGTGCAGGCTCGCCAGCGCTGCCCCGAGCTGGGTGTCGAGGGTTCGGCCCGCCGTCACCACCACCAGGGCTCCGTCCGCTGCAGCGGTGAGCACCGCGCCGTCGGTGACCGGCAGGAGCGGGGGCGCGTCGACGATGACGATGTACCCACTGTCGGCCAGCCAGTCCAACAGCCTGCGCATCGCCTTGGACCCGAGCAGCTCGCTCGGGTTCGGCGGGATCCCCCCGGCCGCGAGGACGGTCAGGTTGGGCAGTGACGCCACGCGCTGCGCCACGTCCGCGAAGTCGACCCGGCCGATGAGGACGTCGGTGAGCCCGGCACCCTCGACGAGGCCGAAGGACTCGGCGACCACCGGCCGACGCAGGTCGCCGTCGATGAGCACGACGCGCCGGTCCGACATCGACAGCGCCGCGGCGAGGTTGGCCGCGATGGTCGACTTGCCGTCACCGGGCAGCGGACTGGTCACGACGATCACGCGAGGCGGGTTGTCGATGTCCATGAACTGCAGGTTCGTGCGCAGCTTGAGGAAGGCTTCCGCGGCGTGCACCGGGTCCTTCACCCTGGAGTGCCCGACGACCAGGGGGACGAGCGCTCCGCGCTTGCGGACCATGGCCGGACTGGCCGGGATCGTGGCCGCGACGGTGACCCCGAAGTCCCGCTCGATGTCCTCGGCCCGGCGGAGCTTGCGGTCCAGCTGGCTGCGCGCCACGGCATACGCGACGCCGAGGAGGAAACCGCCCACGAACCCGAGGCCGACGTTCCTGGGCGTGTTCGGCGACACGGGTGCGGAGGGCAGCGCAGCAGACTCGATCGGCACGATCCGCAGGGCCTGGGCAGAGGACCCGGAGGGGTTCTCGACCTGGTCCACCTGCTTCGCGAGGGCCTGCACCCACGCGTCCGCCAGCTGCTGGGCCGAGACGGGGGTGGCGGCGCGGGCGCTGATCTTGATCAGGACCGTGTCGAGGGGTTGTGACACCGACACGGCACCGATGAGCGTGGCGGGCGCGACGTCGAGGCCGAGGTCGCTGATCACCGTCTGGGCCGTGGCCCGTGACTGCGCGAGGTCGACGTAGGACGCCGCACGCGACTTGGCCAGGCTGTCGCCGACGGACGCCTCGCCGGCCGAGTTCGTGGTGCCTGCGCTGACGAAGCCGCTGGCGTCGGCCTGGTACACCTTGGGCTGGACCAGGCTGACCCCGGCAGCGACGGCCACGCCGAGCAGCAGGAAGGCCGCGACGCCGCGCCAGTAGGCCCGCAGCACCCTGAGGTAGTCGGTCAGTTCCACGGCTGCTCCAGTGGTGTGGGGTCGACGCGCGCGGCCACACCGGTGCGGTTGCCCTGTGCGCTGGTGCGGACTGCTCTACTGTGCGGCCTGTGACCGCAGCAGAACTGGCGACCTCCAGCCGCAGCGCCGTCGTGGACGCCTTCGGTGTGCACGTCGAGGTGCGCGTGCGTGGCGACCGGGCCGCCGAGGTCCTGGACCGGCTGCCCCGGCTCTGGGAGTTCTGCGCCGCTCCGACCGGCGCGACCGGCGACGTCACGACCGACGTGGTCTTCGACAGCGACCCGGCCGCGTGGGTTGCCGCGGACGCGAGCGGCGCGGTGTCCCGCCTCGAGCTCGAGGACCTGCTGCAGGTCCTCACCCAGCGGATCACCTTGTCCGCCATCGATGCCCGGGCCGGCGAGTGCCTCATGCTGCACGCAGCCTGCCTCGCCGACCCGCTGACCGGCGCTGCCGCAGCGTTCGTGGCTCGGGGCGGCACCGGCAAGACGACGCTGGTGAGCACCCTGGGCCCGGGTCGCTGGTACGTCACCGACGAGACGACCGTGGTGCTCGACGACCGCACGGTCGTCCCCTATCCCAAGCCCCTGTCGGTCCGCCGCATGCCGGACAGCCTCTTCAAGAACGAGACCCCGCCGAGTGCCATCGGGCTCGTGGCACCCACTCGCCGCGTGCAGCTCGCGGCGCTCTGCCTGCTCGAGCGTGATCCGACCCACGAGGGCGAGCCCACCGTCGAGACGTTGCCCACCCTCGACGCCCTGGTCGCCCTGGTGCCCCAGACGTCGCACCTGCCCGAGATGGCACGACCACTGCAGCGCCTGGCGGCGCTGTGCGAGTCGCTCGGTGGTGTGCATCGGATCACCTATCGGGAATCGGCCGACGTGGCCGGGTTGGTGGACAAGCTGTTGGACGACGCGGTGCTGGACGAAGCGGTGGTGGACGAGCTGGTGGTGGACGAGATCGTGGGTGGGGCGTCGTGAGAGCGCGCTACCTGCCGGCCCTGGACCGGGTGGACCGGGACGGTGAGGCCGTCGTGCTGGTCGGACGGGAAGTGGTGCGCCTCTCGGCCCTGGCCACGACGCTGCTCGACTCGTGCCTCGACTGGACCCCGGCCTCGGAGCTCGTCGACGTGCTGCTCGCGACCTTCGGCCCGGCGCCCGACGGTGTCGATGCCGTGGTGTCCACCGACGTGGCACTCAGGACACTGGCGGCCCAGGGGCTCGTCGAACTTGACTGACACCGTGTGGCACCGCCAACCCGACGTCGCCGTGGTCGAGTCACCGGGCCGGGTCGTCGTGCTCGACCTGACCACCCCCCAGACCGCCCGACCCTTCGTCATGGAGGGTTCTGCCCACGCCATCTGGCAGGCCCTGGACCACGAGCCGACGACCGCGCAGGTCGTCGACCGCGTCGCGGCTGACTTCGGCATCCCTGCTGCCGAAGTCGAGCCAGACGTGGTCACGTTCCTGGCCGAGCTGGAGTCACGAGGGCTGGTGTCGCGCGTTCCGCCTGACCGCTCCATGACGACCGGCTGAGCTCAGGCGGTGACTTGGACGATCTGGACCGAGCCGCCGCCGGTCCGGTAGCTGATCGTGTACGTCGCGGTCCCGGCGTTGCCCGAGTACGTGTACGAGAAGCTCACCGGCACGCTGCCCCCCACCGGCACGGTCACCGTGGTCGGCACACCGGTCGTGGTCCCGGTCGTGGCGCTGGACGTCACCGAGAGCACCTCGACGGACCCGGCGCCGGTCCCGGTGTTGGTCAGCGTCATCGTGAAGTTGATCTTCTTCGTGCCGAACTGGTTGGCCGGCTCCTTGTCCGCCACGACGGTGGCGTTCACCACCGGCGCGTCACCGGACGCGGCCGCGGCCGGCGCAGCCGTCGCCAGCACGATCACGGGCACCGACCACGCTGCCCCGAGCGCGACCGTGCGACGCTTGACCAACGGCGTGCCGCTGTCCTTGACGATCCCCTGCTGATCCATCGAAACCCCGCTTCCGGGCCCCTGCGGACCCGTTTGATGTGTGGGCTGAACGTAAAGGACGGGGATGGGTTTCACCAGCATTTGGTAAAGAAATGAAAAGTCAATGACATCGTTTGTCCGGCTATGTCCTCATTCATTCGACGTATCCGGCGACCATGAACTAGTCCTTTTGGGTGATGGACGAGGGCTGTCAACCAGCCTCGCGGGCGGACGGCGGCCCCCTGCGTCGTCGCACCATCGCGCCCTGCCTCCGCGCACACCAGTACGGGTGTCGCGCGTGTGCAAAACGCGCCGGGTGCGGCAGAGTGGTCCCGGCACGGGCCAGCGGTGGCCCACCGGTCGCCACCCACCTGCAGCACTAGGGGAGTCACATGCGCACACCGGCACTGACCTCACGCCTCGGCGCGGAGGCACTGGGCACCTTCTGGCTCGTCTTCGGCGGCTGCGGGAGCGCCATCTTCTCGGCGAAGTACCTCGCCCCCAACGTCGTGGCGGGTCAAGGCGTCCAGCTCGGCATCGGCTTCCTGGGTGTCGCCCTCGCCTTCGGCCTCACCGTCCTCACGATGGCGTATGCCGTGGGGCACGTGTCCGGGGCGCACTTCAACCCCGCGGTGACCATCGGTGTCGCCGTGGCCAAGCGCTTCCCGTGGAAGGACGTGCCGGGCTACGTCGGCTCGCAGGTCGTCGGCGGACTTGCGGCCGGTCTGGCCCTGTGGGGTATCGCCCGCGGTGTCTCCGGGTTCGACGCCACCGGCAACCTCGCCGCGAACGGCTACGGCGACCACTCCCCCGGCGGTTACACCCTCGTCGCCGTGCTGTGCGCCGAGGCGATCCTGACCGCCTTCTTCCTCTACGTCATCCTGGGTGTCACCGACGACCGCGCACCGACGGGCTTCGCCCCCATCGCCATCGGCCTGGCGCTCACGCTCATCCACCTGATCTCGATCCCGATCAGCAACACCTCGGTGAACCCTGCGCGCTCGACGGCAGTCGCCTTCTTCAACGGCAACGGCGCGCCGGCCCAGCTGTGGGCCTTCTGGCTGGCCCCCATCGTCGGTGCGGCGATCGCGGGCGCCACCTACCACCTGGTGACCGGCGTGGACCGTCGGGACGAGGACATCACGGGAGTGGTCGACCCGGAGGACCTCAAGCCCACCACCTGACGGGCCGCCCCCTGACGGGCCACCCCGTGAGGGCACGCCACCCTGTCCGCCACCTGAGCGGTTGCGCGAGTATCTTGATATCAAGATACTGTGGTCGGGGTCGAGGGACGACAGCGTCGAGGGCCGATAGCCTGAACGTCGTCTCCGGACCGCTTCGACATCCAGACCACCTCAGGAGAGAGTCGCCTCCATGGCCAAGATCATCTACACCCTGACCGACGAGGCGCCCATGCTGGCGACCTACTCCTTCCTCCCCGTGATCGAGGCGTTCGCCGGGACTGCAGGGGTCGACGTGGAGACGCGGGACATCTCCCTTTCCGGGCGCATCATCGCGGCGTTCGACGACGTGCTCCCCGAGGACCAGCGGATCGGCGACGCCCTCGCCGAGCTGGGCGAGCTGGCCACGACGCCAGAGGCGAACATCATCAAGCTGCCGAACATCTCGGCCTCGGTGCCGCAGCTCAAGGCTGCTGTCGCCGAGCTCCAGGCCCAGGGTTACGCGCTGCCGGACTACCCCGACGAGGCCACCACCGACGAGCAGCGCGACGCGCGTGCCCGCTACGACAGCGTCAAGGGCAGCGCGGTGAACCCCGTTCTGCGCGAAGGCAACTCCGACCGCCGGGCGCCGTCCGCGGTGAAGAACTACGCCCGCAAGCACCCTCACTCGATGGGCGCCTGGAGCCCTGACTCCACGACGAACGTGGCGACGATGGGGGCAGACGACTTCCGCTCCAACGAGCAGTCCGTGGTCCTCCCGTCGGACGACACCCTCACCATCCAGCTCGTCACGGACGACGGCACGACGGTCCTCAAGGGAGGGCTCACGGTCCTCGCGGGCGAGGTCGTCGACTCCACGGTCATGCGCGCCGCAGCACTCGACTCCTTCCTCACCGAACAGATCGCCCGGGCCAAGGCCGAGGACGTGCTGTTCTCGGTCCACCTCAAGGCCACGATGATGAAGGTCTCCGACCCGATCATCTTCGGCCACGTGGTGCGCGCGTTCCTGCCCGACGTCTTCGCGACCTACGGCGCGGACCTCGCGGCGGCCGGGCTGTCGGCCAACAACGGTCTCGGCTCGATCATCGACGGGCTGGGCGCCCTGGGTGACAAGGGTGCCGAGATCAAGGCCGCGATCGTCCAGGGCCTCGCCGAGGGTCCTCGACTGGCCATGGTCAACTCCGACAAGGGGATCACCAACCTGCACGTGCCCAGCGACGTCATCGTCGACGCGTCGATGCCCGCGATGATCCGCACGTCCGGCCACATGTGGGGCCCCGACGGCGGCGAGGCCGACACCCTCGCCGTCATCCCCGACAGCTCGTATGCCGGCGTGTACCAGGCCGTCATCGACGACTGCCGCGCGCACGGCGCCTACGACCCGACCACGATGGGCTCGGTGCCCAACGTCGGACTGATGGCCCAGAAGGCCGAGGAGTACGGCAGCCACGACAAGACCTTCGAGATCGCCGAGGCCGGCACGGTCCAGGTCGTCAACGCCACCGGCGACGTGCTCATGGAGCACGAGGTCGCGCCGGGCGACATCTGGCGCGCGTGCCAGACCAAGGACGCGCCCATCCGGGACTGGGTCAAGCTGGCCGTCACCCGCGCGCGCGCCTCCAGGACCCCCGCGGTCTTCTGGCTCGACGAGACCCGCGCCCACGACCGCAACCTGATCGCCAAGGTCACCACCTACCTCGCCGACCACGACACCGAGGGTCTCGACCTGCAGATCCTCAACCCGGTCGAGGCGGCCACGCTGTCGGTCGAGCGGATCCGCAAGGGCGAGGACACCATCTCGGTCACCGGCAACGTGCTTCGCGACTACAACACCGACCTGTTCCCGATCCTCGAGCTCGGCACCAGCGCCAAGATGCTGTCGGTCGTGCCACTCATGAACGGTGGCGGCCTCTTTGAGACCGGCGCCGGCGGGTCGGCTCCCAAGCACGTCCAGCAGCTGGTCCAGGAGAACTACCTGCGCTGGGACAGCCTCGGCGAGTTCCTGGCCCTCGCCGAGAGCCTGCGCCACATGGCGACGAGCACCGACAACGCCCGCGCCGAGGTGCTCGGCGAGACCCTCGACCGGGCGACCGAGCGGCTGCTCAACGAGAACAAGGGCCCGGCCCGCAAGGTCGGTCAGATCGACAACCGCGGCAGCCACTTCTACCTGGCGCTCTACTGGGCCCACGAGCTGGCCACCCAGACCCAGGACGCCGAGCTCGCCGCCTCCTTCGCGGCCGTTGCGCAGACCCTCGCCGCCAACGAGGCAAAGATCAACGACGAGCTCCTGGGCGTTCAGGGACACCCCGCCGACATCGGGGGCTACTACCGCCCCGACGAGGCCAGGACCGCCGCCGTCATGCGTCCCTCCGCGACCTTCAACGAGGCCCTCGCCAGCCTGTCCTGACCCGGAATGGGAGGAAGCGCCCCGGGGTTGCACCGGACATGAGCGACTGGAATGACGGTGTCATTGCGGAGTTCCGTGCCAAAGAGGGAAAGGTCGGCGGCTACTTCAAGGGGGCGCCGATGATCCTGCTCCACCACATCGGCGCCCGCAGTGGCACGGTGCGGGTGACACCGCTGGTCTACTTCCCGCAGGACGACGGCTCGATGCTCGTCGTGGCGTCCAAGGGCGGCGCACCGACCAACCCGGACTGGTACCACAACCTCCTCGCCAACCCGCGGTTCGAGGTGGAGGTCGGCACCCGTACCTTCTCCGTCGATGCGGAGGAGCTCGGCCCGGACGAGCGTGCCGAGCACTGGCCGCTCATCGTGGCCGCACGACCCGGCTTCGGCGCCTACGAGACGAAGACGAGCCGGGTCATGCCGGTGCTGCGGCTGCGCCCGGTCGCCTGACCGAGGGGAGCCGGCACCCGGCCGTGACCGACGACGCGGGGGCGCTCCTCGGCTTAGGCCTCGTCGCCTCTCAGGGTCATCTTGAACCCAACGTGTGAGGCAGTGAACCCCAACCGCTCGTAGAACCGGTGCGCGTCGGTGCGTCGCGTGTCGGTCGTGAGCTGCACGAGGGCGCAGCCGCGCCGGGCCGCCTCGGCCACCGCCCACCGGACCATCTGCTCCCCGAGTCGCTGACCGCGGTGGCTGTCCGCGACCCGCACCGCTTCGACCTGCCCGCGCAGCGCGCCGCCGCGCGACAGCCCGGGGATGAAGCTCACCTGCATCGTGCCCACCACGACGCCGTCGTCGTCGAGGACGACGAGCAGCTGCGCCGGGTCCGCGTCGATCACCGCAAAGGCCCGCAGGTATGCCGTGAGGTCGCCCACGTTCTCGCGCGTCGCCCCGAGCTGGTCGTCGGCGATCAGGCCGACAACAGCGGCCACGTCCGAGGCTGTGGCCCGTCGCAGCACGACCTGGCGGTCGCCCGCCTCGAGGGTCGCGAGAGCTGGGAGCGAACCGTCGTCGGGCACGGCGGCATACCTGTCGGGTGATGGGCGGCCGCCCTCGAACCAGGTGTTTCCGCGGAAGGCGACTGCGCGCTCGAGGCGCACCCGCGAGCGCTCCATCATCACCGGGAGGTCGTCGAGCGCGAACCAGCCGACCTCCAGCGACTCGTCGTCGTTGACCCTGGCGTGACCCGACACGTGTGTCGCGGTGAAACAGAGGTCGAGGTACTGGGCGCGGTCGCCGTTCGGGTACTCCTGTGGCGGGAGGGTCCACACGCCGGTCAGGTCGTCGATGGTGGCCACCACCCCCGTCTCCTCCTCGATCTCGCGACGCAGCCCCTCGGCGGGCTGTTCACCCGGTTCGAGGATGCCGCTGACGAGGGCCCACTGGCCGTTGTCGACGCGGCGGGCGAGGAGCACCTCCCCCTGCGAGTTGCGCACCACCGCAGTGACGCCCGTCAGGAAGAGGGGGTGGGTGCCGACCCGTTCACGCAGGGCCAGGACGAAGTCGGGAGTCGGCATGAGACGACCCTAACCACCCGGCTGCGTGCCGCCGGCAGCCTGCTAGCGTCGACGACAGTCACCCCACCAGAGACGCGAAGGGTCCCACCGTGAGCACTGCCCCCGTCAAGGTCGCCGTCACCGGCGCCGCCGGCCAGATCGGCTACAGCCTCCTCTTCCGGATCGCGAGCGGATCGCTCTTCGGCCCGGACACTCCCGTCGAGCTGCGACTGCTCGAGATCACCCCGGCGCTCAAGGCGCTCGAGGGTGTCGTCATGGAGCTCGACGACTGCGCGTTCCCGACGCTGGCCAAGGTAGAGATCGGCGACAACGCCGAGAAGGTCTTCGACGGCGTCAACCACGCGTTGCTCGTCGGCGCCCGTCCGCGCGGTCCGGGCATGGAGCGCGGCGACCTGCTCGAGGCCAACGGCGGCATCTTCGCCCCCCAGGGCAAGGCGCTGAACTCCGTTGCGGCAGATGACGTCCGCGTGACGGTGACCGGCAACCCGGCCAACACGAACGCCCTCATCGCCATGAGCAACGCGCCCGACATCCCGCAGGAGCGGTTCTCGGCGCTGACCCGCCTGGACCACAACCGCGCGATCAGCCAGCTGGCTGCCAAGACCGGTGCCGCCGTCACCGACATCACCCACATGACCATCTGGGGCAACCACTCGGCCACGCAGTACCCCGACCTCTTCCACGCCGAGGTGGGGGGACGCAACGCCGCCGAGCTGGTCAACGACGAGGCGTGGCTGGCCGACACCTACATCCCCACCGTCGCCAAGCGCGGCGCGGCGATCATCGACGCCCGGGGCGCCTCGTCGGCGGCCTCCGCGGCGTCGGCCACGGTCGACCACGCCCGCGACTGGGCGCTCGGCACCGCGGCCGGCGACTGGGTCTCGATGTCGGTCCGCTCCGACGGCTCCTACGGCGTCCCCGAGGGCCTCATCTCCTCCTTCCCCGTCACCACGAGCAACGGCGACTGGCAGATCGTCCAGGGCCTGGAGATCAACGACTTCTCCCGCGCCCGCATCGACGCCTCCGTCAAGGAGCTCGAGGAGGAGCGCGAAGCGGTCCGCGGACTGGGCCTGCTCGGCTGACCCACCCAGGCGGCATACGTCGAAGCGGTCGTCCCCATGGGGGCGGCCGCTTCCGCGTTCTCCCCGGGGTCAGCCGCGGGGGCGCAGGTCGAGCACCGAGGTGATGACGGCCAGGGCGAGGCCGAGCGCGGCCATCGTGACGACGTCCACTCCCCGCGAGCGCACCGCGAGGCCACCGCTGCGGGCGGTGGGGAGCACCAGGCGCAGCAGCGCCGCCAGACCGAGGCCTGCCGCGATCGTGTAGCCGGCGAGCAGCACCTTGTCGAAGGTGAAGAACACGACGCCCAGCACCAGGACCGGGGCGGCGACCCACCACCAGCCCAGGCGCGGCGCGGTCATCCGCGTCAGGCCGAGGTCTCGGCGAGCTGACGCTCGGCGGCTGCCACGATGTTGGACAGCAGCATGGCGCGCGTCATCGGCCCGACGCCCCCGGGGTTCGGGCTGACCCAGCCGGCCACCTCCGCCACGTCGTCGGCGACGTCTCCGGCGACCTTGGACCTGCCGTCCTCGGCGATGATGCGGCTGACGCCGACGTCGAGGACGGCGGCTCCGGGCTTGACCATGTCGGCCGTGATGAGTCCGGGCTGGCCGGCTGCGGCGACGACGATGTCTGCCTGGCGGACCTCGGAGGCGAGGTCGCGGGTCCCGGTGTGGCACAGGACGACGGTGGCGTTCTCGCTGCGTCGGGTGAGCATCAGGCCGAGCGGCCGACCGACGGTGATCCCGCGCCCGACCAGCGCCACCCGCGCGCCGGCGATCGGCACGTCGAACCTGCGCAGCAGCTCGATGCAGCCGGCAGGGGTGCAGGGCAGCGGGGCCGGCTTGCCCAGCACGAGCCAGCCCAGGTTCGTGGGGTGCAGCCCGTCGACGTCCTTGGTCGGGTCGACCCGGGACAGCAGGGCGAACTCGTCGAGCCCCGTCGGCTGCTGCACGAGGAACCCCGTGCATCCCGGGTCGGCGTTGAGCTCGTCGATGACGGCCTCGACCTCGGCCTGGGTGGCGCTGGCGGGCAGGTCGCGACGGATGCTGGTGAGCCCGATCTCGGCGCAGTCCTGGTGCTTGGCGTTGACGTACCACCGGCTGCCGGGGTCATCACCCACGAGCACGGTGCCGAGGCCGGGCACGACGCCGTGCTCGCGCAGCACGTCGACGCGTCCGCGGAGCTCGTCCTTGATGGTCGCCAGGACCGCTTTGCCGTCGAGGATGCGTGCCGTCACGAGCCCGTATCCTGCCACGCCCCGGTCCATCGGGTTTCGGCAGTGCCAGTGGCGCGCGGCGGGGCGGCGCGGGTCAGCCCGGTCCCACGGCAGCGGCCAGCGCCGCGATCGCCTGCGTGAAGCACTCGGCCGGTGGCGTCACCAGCCCGGCACCGACCTGGCCGGTCCCCGCCACGCGACCGGCCATGCCGGTGTTGATCTGGGGCAGGATCCCGGTGCGGGCGACGGCGGCGACATCGATCCCGGTGGGCGTCCCGCGGAACTCCAGGATGGGCACCTGGTATGCCGTGTGCTCGCCGACGGTGATCTCGTACATCGTGCGCGTGGCCCGGAGGGCGAGGGGGACGTCGCCACCGACGAAGCGGACGATGGCCGGGGCGGCTGCCATCGCGAAACCGCCGATGCCCGCGGTCTCGGTGATCGCCGAGTCGCCGATGTCGGGGTTGGCGTCGTCCGGCCCGTAGGAGCCCAGGAACAGGCCCTCGGGGGTGTTGGCCGGGCCGGTGAACCACTGGGCGCCGGTGCCGGCGGTCCGGATGCCGAAGTCGGTCCCGTTGCGGGCCATCGTGGTGACGACCGTGGAGCCGGGGATCCCTTCCGCCGCCAGCGTCGACAGCTTGCAGGCCGGCATACCCAGGTTGAGGAAGAAGTGCTCGTTGGCGCCCGAGAACCGCACCGCCTCGGCGATGTCGGTCGACGACCCGTCGGCCACGATGAGCGAGGGCAGCAGCTCGCGCAGGAGCATCAGCGAACCGGCGCGGTTGCGGTTGTGGCCCTCGTCGCCCATCTGGAGCATCTGGGCGATGATCGACTTGACGTCGATCGGTCCGGCGGCGCGGATCGCCTGCTGCAGCAAGGGCCCCAGCACGGAGTTCATCCAGTGCAGCCGGTCGATGACCTCGGGGCCGAAGGCGCCGTAGCGCAGGACCTTGCCCAGTCCCTCGTTGAGCGAGCACCAGGACGTGTGGTCGTGGACCTCGTCGCGCAGCTCGTAGACCCACATCGAGGGTGAGATCACTCCGGCCATCGGTCCCACGGCGTCGCGGTGGTGGCACGGCTCGAGCTCGACGTCGCCGCGCGCCAGGGCGGCCTCCGCTGCCTCGGCGGTGTCGGCCATCCCCTCGAAGAGCATGGCTCCGATGAGGGCGCCCTTGAGCGGTCCGGAGGCCCGTGCCCACTCGATGGGCGGCCCGGCGTGCAGGAACGTGCCGCGCTCGAGCCCCAGCGCCTCGTGGGCCGGACGCACGTCGACGAAATCTGCGCCGGCCGCGGTCATCCGCTCCAGGGCAAGGGCGTTCGCAGCGACGCGGCGCGAGTCGCCCAGGACGGTGCCCAGGTGCGCGGCGGTCCCGTCGAGGGGCGGCTGCCAGTCCGTCTCGGTCACGACGACCGCCTGGTCGCGCAGGGCGTCGGCGAACATCGACGCGCCGGCCGTGGCGAGCACCGGGTCCGCGCCCAGCAGCCCGTGCAGTGGCGTGGTCATCGGGATCCTCCCGCGTGGTCGGTGCCGGACAGGAGCGACAACGCCGTCCTGGTGGCTTCGGCGTTGGACAGGTGGACCGATGCCCCGGCCGCGGACAAGGTCGCCGCAGTCGCGCTGACGTCCTGGGGATCGCGTCGGGTGCCGGTGAGCGAGACCACGACCGGCAGGTCGCGCCCGCCGGCCCGCGCAGCCTCCCGAGCCCCCCGAATGGCTTCAGCCAGCTCGGGCCCCGGGTCGGGGTGGGCGCCGTGACCGAGGACGAGGTCGAGCAGGAGCACTCCGCACTGGGGGTCACCTCCCTCGGCCGCTATCCGTTCCAGCCGCRGGGTCGGGTCGATCATGGGGTGGGCCCTGCCGCGGGTCAGCCCGTCGTCGCCGAAGTCGATCACGACGTGGTCGTCGGCCCGCAGCCCCGCGTCGAGCGCCAGGTCGGGGGCGAGCGGGATGTTGGACCGTATGCCGCCCAGCTCCTGGGAGGCAACGAGCATGGCTTCATCCGCCAGCGTGCCTCCACAGAACAGCCCCCGCAGGAAGCGGTCCCGCCGCGTGCCGTCCGACTCTGAAGGATCGTGCCGGTCCTGGCGCCCACGATCCTTCAGAGTCGCGGGGACGGGGAGGGAGTCCCAGTGCGGCCAGGTGGGCACGTCGCGGCCCGAGTCACGCAGGAAGGCCTCGACGGCCGCCGTGAGGTCGGGGCGGCCCGCGCCCAACGTGGCCCAGTGGACGGGCTTGCCGAGCCCCGCGGCATACCCCTCGAGGTCGGCGAGCACCTCGGCAGCCGGCGGCTTGGAGACGACGAGGATCGACTCGGTGGTCTCGTCGGCGGCGAGCGCCGCGAGAGCCTGTCTGGTGGAGCGCCCGCCCACGGCCGCCGAGAGGTCTCGCCCGCCCACGCCGAGACAGTGGCTCACCCCCACACCGGCGGCATCGAGCAACGCCATCACCTGCTGGGCGCCCGTGCCTGACGCCGCCACGATGCCGACCGGTCCCCTCTCGACGACGTTGGCGAAGCCGAGCGCGACCCCCCCGACGACGGCCGTCCCGCAGTCCGGACCCATGACGAGCACGTCGCGGGCGGCCGCGGCGTCCTTGAGCCGCACCTCGTCCTCGACCGGGACGTTGTCGGAGAAGAGCATCACCGAGACGCCGCGGTCGATGGCGTCGAAGGCCTCGACCGTGGCGTACTGACCGGGCACCGAGACCAGCGCGAGGTTGGCCCCTCCGACGGCGACGGCCCGTCCGAGCGTGCGGGGCGCCGGTGCCTCGCCGAAGCCTCCGGACCTGGAGCCGGCCGACTTGAGGGCAGCCAGCGCGGTGTCGAGGGCGGCCAACCCGCTCGCGACGCCCTCATCGTCGTCGGCCCGGATCGCGACCACGAGGTCGTTGGGCTGCGCGCCGTCGGGCACCGAGAAGCCCATGCCGCCGATGACCGCGAGGTTGAGCTCGGTGGCCATGGCGACCTGCGCGGCGGCCACGCCCGGCGCCCCCGCAACCTGCCGGGAGACCTGCATCAGGCTGACCGAGTCGTAGTAGGCCCCGCCGCGCAGTTCGAGGTGGTCGGTCACGGGAGGCTCCTGTGGGTCATGGCCGGTCGTGGGCAGTGGTCGGGCAGGTCCGGGCCACCAAGGGAGTCGAGCGCGTCCAGCGCGTCGAGCGCGTCGAGGCACCCGGCGAGCCCGCCGAGCAGGTCCGCACCCGAGGAGTGCCCGATGGTGAGCACCGCCTGGACGGCCGCGTCGACCTCGGTGGGGTCCCCGGGGTCCCCGTGGTCGACGGGGTCGGTGGACCCGGTGCCCGCGAGAGCCTCGGTGAGGCGCACGACAGGGGCCACGGCATACCCCTGTGCTGCCTCGGTGAGCAGCGCGGCGGACAGGCTCGTGGTGGTCGTGAGCCGCGGGAGCACCGCCTGCCACAACCGATCCACCAGGGTGTCCGAGACGTGGGGGTGCAGGCGCAGGCCGAGCAGGATCCCGCAGAGGACGTCGTCGCCGCTGGGGGTGAGTCCGGGCCCCGTCCCCACGAGGGCGTGCACCCCTGCCGTGAGGGTGTCCCGGTCGTCGGTCACCAGCGCGTCGGTCAGCCTGTGGGAGGGGGCGCGCCAGCCCAGGGGAAGAGACGCGAAGGGGTCGGCGAGCAGGCCCGAGGAGACCAGCGCGGTCTGGACCTGGTGCGGGCGCCAGGTGCGGACCGCACGGATCGTGAGGCCCGGCAGCAGCACGTCGCCGCCACCGACGACGACGTCGTCACCCGGCTGTACCCCCCATCCGACGGTGGGCAACGGCGTGGCCACGGCCAGGGCCGTCGGCAGGCGCAGGCCGTCAGGCGTCACGACCGGGAGGACCCGCGCGTGACCACCGACCTGCAGGTACAGCGCCGTGGGAAACGTGCCGAGGACCTTCGCCCAGCGGGCCGGCCCGTGGACCAGCCCGGCAGCGCGTTCGGACACCGCTGCCGGCCAGAGCGGCTCGGACGCTGTCACAGACGCTGTCACGGACGACCTCCGGTGGCGAACGGTTCCTCGGGGTTTCCTCGGACTGACGCAGCGACGCTATCGACTGCCGTTACAGTCGCCTCATGGTGAATGTTGCCAAGGATGGCGGCCTGGTTGACGCGGAGTTGCCATCGGCCCCGCCCCCGACGCCCGCAGGAGTCCCGGCCCCCGAGGCGGCCCACGCAACCCAGGCACCCAGCCATGACCTGGTCGGCGGCGTGAGCCTCGAGGGGCTGCTGGCCCTGCCGTCGCTCGTCGGCGCCGAACTGCTCCACGACCCCGACCGGCCACCGCGCGGCGTCATGCGGGCCTCGCTGCTCGGGGCCGCGCCCGACCCGCGCCACCACCTCGTCTGCGCCGGTGCCGACGCCGTCGTGGCGTGGGAGGCGGCCGGGCGGGACCCGTTCGAACAGTGCTCGCTCGACGGCGCCACGGCCCTCGCCGTCGCCGGGGGCACCGTCGACCAGGCCCGGGACTGGCGCACCCGGGCCGCCGTGGCCGGGCTGCCCCTGGTGCTGGCCGCTGCCACGGCCGCTCCCGAGCGGATGGTGACCGAGGTCCTGGGGGCCGTGCTCGACCAGCAGGCCGGCATCCTCGAACGGGTCGAGGAAGCCCACCAGATCCTGGTCGGGGTCGTGCTCGCCGGTGGTGGGCTCGAGGACCTCTGCCAGCGTCTCGCCGGCTTCCTCGGAGGCGCCGCGATGGTGACCAGCAGCGACGGTCGCGTGCTGGCCAGGGCCGGGTCGGAGGACGACCTCGCCGCGGCCCTGGCCCTCGACTGCTTCGACCGCACGGGACGGCTCATCACCGAGCACGAACCGGTCGGCATCCGTCCCGCGCACGGCGCCAACGCCCGTCGAGCCATGGTGCGGATCGCGGCGGGCAACCTCAACCACGGGCTGCTGGCCGCGTTCGTGGGGGACCGTCCCCTCACGGCCGACGACGTCCACCTGCTCGAGCGGGCGGCGACCGTCGCGGCCCTGGCGATCACCAAGGAGCAGGCGGTCTCGGCGGTCGAGAGCAAGTACCGCGCCGAGTTCCTGCGCGACGCCCTCTCCGGACGCGCCGGCTCCCCCACCGAAGCCGTGGCCCATGCGGCGTCCCTGGGCTGGGACATCGACCGCAGGCTCGTGGTGGTCGTGGCCGAGACCGACGAGGACGACGCGCACTCGACGCGCTCCCCGGAGGAGGTCGGGGTGCTGCAGGAGCGCTTCTCGCGGGCGTGGAGCCAGGCGATGTCAGTGCGCGACCCGCGCGCCCCGGTCATGGGGTTCAGCCAGGAGGTCGTCGCGTTGTGCGGGGTGTCGCCCAGCGCGGACACCGACGCCATCATGCGCACGGTCTCCGAGGTCGTCCGGGTCATCAGCGGCATCGGCGGCGGCGGTCGGCGCACGTTCTCCACCGGCGTCTCGCGGCCGATCGACTCGGTCGCCGACCTGCCCCAGGCCTACGAGGAAGCCCTCAGCGCGGTGAGCGTCGGACGTCAGCTGCACGGCGACTCCGCGGTCACGCACTTCGACGGCCTCGGGGTGTTCCGGCTGCTCGCGCTGATCCCCGACAGCGCCGACCTGCGCCGGTTCGTGGACGAGTCGCTCGGTGGCCTCGCCGCCGACGACTCCCCGGAGAACGTCGACCTGCGCCGCACCCTGTCGATCCTCATCGACACCAACATGAACGTCGCCGAGACCGCCCGCCAGCTCTTCTTCCACTACAACACGCTGCGCTACCGGATCGTGAAGCTGGAGAAGATGCTCGGACCGTTCACCACCGACCCCCAGCTGCGGCTCAAGCTCGCCCTGGCGCTCAAGGTGCACCAGATGCGCGGCATCTGAACACGCTCGCAAGGAACCTTTGCTAGGACAGGAAAGTGGCTGGCGGACAAGTTGCAACCTGTCCACGAACGAGGAACCTTTGCTAGCAAAGGTTCCGTATGCTGCGGGGCACGAAGGTGCCGCGCCCTCTGGCGGGAGGGACGCGGCACAGCCCATTCGACTCCTGCCGAGCCCGCAAAGCGAGCGCGCCACTCCGCATACTCTGCCGAAAGCCGCTCCGGCCCCGATAGCAACAATTGCCCAATGCAGCGGGCGGTCTGGCCGCTAGTTTTCGCGTATCCCGAACGGGACTGTGGGCCACGTCACCAGGGGTGGCCGCGCTGGTGGATAAGGAGTCCRCATGTCATTGGGCTTGGGTTGGAAACTACACGGAGACGGCAAGACGATGGGCCCCGACGACGTCGTGGCCCCCGACGAGCGGCTCTCCTGGGGCAAGACGGTCGGGCTGGGTGCCCAGCACGTCGTGGCCATGTTCGGCGCCACGTTCGTCTTCCCGCTGATCATGGGGCTCAACCCCCAGCTCGCCATCATGATGAGCGGTATCGCGACCATCGCGTTCCTGCTCATCGTGCAGGGCAAGGTGCCGAGCTACCTGGGCACGTCGGCGTCGTTCGTCGGCGGTGTCGCAGCCATCCGCGCACAGGGTGGTGACTCCAAGGAGGTCACGGGCGCGATCCTCGTGGCCGGTGTGGTGCTGGCCATCGTCGGTGTCCTCATCCACGTGCTCGGTTCGGGCGTGCTGCACAAGGTGCTGCCACCCGTGGTCACCGGCGCGGTCGTCATGCTCATCGGCTTCAACCTGGCGCCGGTGGTGGCCAACATCTACTGGCCGCAGGACCAGTGGGTGGCCTTCACGGTCATGGTCTTCACGATCGTGTGCGCCGTCGCTTTCCGCGGCTTCATCTCGCGCATCGCGATCTTCCTGGCGCTCATCTTCGGCACGGCGCTGTCGTGGATCCTCGACAAGACCGCTGGCGAGATCACGTCGGTCCTCGGCGGAGCAACCAAGGCGACCGACCACTTCCGCACCAACTTCTCGGGCGTCAAGGACGCGGCACTCTTCGGCTTCCCGTCCCAGACGACGGTCGCGGCGGACGGCAAGGAGATCGTCGGGTGGCACACGCCGAGCTTCTCGATGGCGGCGATCCTGCTGGTGCTCCCGGCCGTCATCGCCCTCATCGCCGAGAACACCGGCCACGTCAAGGCCGTCGCCGAGATGACCGGCCACGACCTCGACCCCGTCATGGGTCGCGCCATCGCGGCCGATGGCGTGGGCACCGTCATCGCGACGGCTGTCGGTGGCTCCCCCACCACGACGTACGCCGAGAACATCGGAGTCATGGCGGCGACCCGCGTGTACTCGACCGCCGCCTACTACGTGGCAGCGATCGTGGCGATCGTCTTCGGCCTCTCGCCGAAGTTCGGTGCCCTCGTGGCCTCCGTCCCCGGAGGAGTCCTCGGCGGGATCACGGTGGTCCTCTACGGCATGATCGGCCTGCTCGGCGCCAAGATCTGGAAGGAGAACGGCGTCGACTTCGGCAACCCGATCAACCTCGTGCCGATCGCAGCCGGGATCATCATGGGCGTGGGCGACGTGAAGCTGAAGTTCACCGACAACTTCTCCCTCACCGGCATCGCCCTCGGCACGATCGTGGCCGTAGGCGGATACCACCTGGCCAAGGCGCTGGCTCCGAAGGAGCTCCGCGACCGGGCCGACGGTGCCGTGCTCACGGTCGGCGGGCACGACACGTACGGCGACAGCGACGGGATCGACGACCTCAACCAGCGCCGCTAGCGCACTCCGCGTGGCCCCCGACCCCGCGTCGGGGGCCATGCCCTTTCCCCCGGCTCCGTTCCCCTTCGGAACTGGCCCCCACCGACCCGAGAAGGCAGGATCAGTCCGTGAAGCCCGCGCCGTTCGTGCACCACGCCCCTCGCACCGTCGCGGAGGCGGTCGCGGTGCTGGCCGAGGTCGGGCACGACGGCAAGGTCCTCGCGGGCGGCCAGAGCCTGATCCCGATCCTGAACATGCGCCTCGCCTCGCCCGCCCACCTGGTCGACATCAACCAGGTCGCCGGACTCGCCGACGTGGTCGTGAGCCACACCGAGGTGCGTGTGGGTGCGCTGGTGCGCCACGCGCAGCTCGAGCACCACGACGAGGCGTATGCCGCGTTGCCGCTGCTGCGCCAGGCGCTGGTCAACGTCGCCCATCCCGTCATCCGCAACCGTGGCACCACCGTCGGCTCGATCGCGCACGCCGACGCGGCCGGCGAGATGCCCGCGATGCTCGCCCTGACCGACGGTGTCGTCGAGGCCGCGTCCGCCGGCGGCACGCGCGAGATCGCGGTCGCCGACTTCTTCCAGGGCGCCCTCGAGACGTCGCTGGAGGCCGAGGAGCTGGCCGTCGCCGTACGGTTCCGGCGGTTCGCGTCCGGGACCGGCACGGCCTTCATGGAGCGCGCCCGGCGGCACGGCGACTACGCCATGGCCGGCGTGGCAGCCGCCGTCCGCACGACCGACGGCGTCGTCGCGGACGCCCGCCTGTCGTTCGTCTCGGTCACCGACGTCCCTCGTACCCTCGACGTCACCTCGCTGTTCGCCGGGCGGGAGCCGGGCGCCATCGACTGGTCGACGGCGGCCGACCTCGTGCGCGACGCGATCGAGCCCGAGGGCGACATCCACGCCACCGCGGAGTACCGCGCCATGCTGGCCGCCGAGCTCGCCCGACTGACGTTGGCTGAGGCTGCCGCGAGCTCCCTTGCCGGGCAACGGGTCTCGCACGACACGGAAGGCCCAGCCGCATGACCGAACCAGCCACCGAGGAGCTGCTCGCCCTGACCGTGACGGTCAACGGCGTCCCGCGCCACGCCAAGGCACCGGCCCGACGCCTGCTGTCCGACTTCCTGCGCCACGACCTGCGGCTCACCGGCACCCACGTCGGCTGCGAGCACGGAGTCTGCGGCGCGTGCACCGTCCTCGTCGACGGCCAGCCGATGCGGTCCTGCCTGATGTTCGCGGTCAGCGCCCAGGCCCACGAGATCACGACGGTCGAGGGCCTCGGCACCATCGACGCCATGGGTCCTGTGCAGCAGGCGTTCACGGAGTGCCACGGGTTGCAGTGCGGCTTCTGCACGCCCGGCTTCCTGACCACCATCACGGCCTACCTCGAGGACCACCCGCACCCGACCTCCGAGGAGGCTCGCGAGGCCATCTCCGGCAACCTGTGCCGCTGCACCGGCTACCAGAACATCGTGAAGTCCGTGCTGCGCGCAGCGGAGATCAAGGCCGAGCGCGGAGGCCGGGCGGAGCAGTCATGACCACGCAGATGTTCGGGGCACGGATCGCCCGCAAGGAGGACCCACGCCTGGTCACCGGCGGCGGTCGCTACCTCGACGACATGGGCCACGGCGCACTGGCCGCGGCGTTCGTGCGCAGCCCCCACGCGCACGCCCGCATCGTCGACATCGACGTCAGCGACGCCCTCGAGATCGACGGCCTGGTCGGCATCTGGACCCACGAGGACCTGCCGGGCAAGGTCGGCGAACCCCTGCCGTTGCTCATCCCCCACCCCACGCTGACCCACGGCCGCACGCAGTTCGCCCTGGCCCGCGACGAGGTGAACTACGTCGGCGAGGCGATCGTCATGGTGGTCGCCCGCGACCGCTACGTCGCCGAGGACGTCTGCCAGCGGATCCGCGTCGACTACGAGCTGCTGACGCCCGTCGTCGGGATCGCCAACGCGCGCGACGGGTCGGCCCTGGTCCACGAGGACGTGCCGGGCAACGTCGCCTGCCGCATGCTCCAGGAGGTCGGTGACGTCGACGCGGCCATCGACGCCGCGCCCCACACGCTGGAGCTGGACCTCGACATCGAGCGCAGCGCCTGCATGCCGATGGAGGGCAAGGGCGTCCTGGCCCGCTGGGACACCGACAAGGGTGAGCTGCGCATCTTCTCCTCGACGCAGACCTCGACGGGCGTGCGCGCGGCGGTGGCCGCCAAGCTCGACCTGCCGCTCGCCAAGGTCGAGTGCATCGCCCCCGACGTGGGCGGCGGCTTCGGGGTCAAGATCAACCACCCGTGGCCCGAGGAGGTCCTGATCCCCTGGGCCGCAAGACTTCTCGAGCAGGAGGTGAAGTGGACCGAGGACCGTCGCGAGCACTTCATCTCCAGCGCGCACGAGCGCGGACAGCTGCAGCAGATCCGCGTCGGCTTCGACGACCAGGGCCGCATCCTGGGCCTCGACGTCAAGTTCTGGCACGACAACGGCGCCTACACCCCCTACGGCATCATCGTCCCGATCATCACCTCGACCCAGCTGCTCGGCCCCTACAAGCCCGGCGCCTACCGCTGTGAGTTCTGGTCGCTCTACACCAACACGGTCCTGGTGACCCCCTACCGCGGTGCGGGACGACCCCAGGGCTGCTTCGCCATGGAACGCACGATGGACGCCATCGCCGACCGCCTCGGTGTCGACCGGGCCGAGGTGCGCTCGCGCAACTTCATCCTCCCGAGCGAGATGCCCTACGACCACGGGTTGCTGTTCCAGGACGGACGGCCGCTCAAGTACGACTCGGGCGACTTCCCCGCCTCGCTCGCCAAGCTGAAGGCTCTCGTCGGCTGGGACGACTTCGGGGCCTACCGCGCCGAGGCCGAGGCTGAGGGTCGCAGGGTCGGGCTGGGCATCGGCTGCTACGTCGAGGGCACGGGCGTCGGCCCCTACGAGGGTGGTCACATCCAGATCGAGACGAGTGGACGGGTCAACGTGTCCACCGGCCTGACCTCGCAGGGCCAGGGGCACGAGACGTCGTTCGCCCAGATCGTCGCGCAGGAGCTCGGCGTGCCGATCGAGGACGTCTTCGTCACCACCGGCGACACCCGCCGAATGCCGTATGCCGTGGGAACCTTCGCCTCCCGCGCCGCGGTGATGAGCGGCAACGCGATCGCCCTCGCCGCGCGCAACGTCCGGGCCAAGGCCCTGCGCATCGCCGCGGACGCGCTCGAGGTCTCGGCGGAGGACCTCGAGATCGTCGACGGCATCGTGCAGGTCAAGGGCGCGCCCGGCGCCACGATGTCCCTGGGCACCATCTCGGTCATGTCCAACCCGCTGCGCTACGCCTTCGACGACGCCGCCAAGGCGGCCACCCAGTTCGCCGGGAACAACGACCCCAGCAAGCCACCCGTCGCCGACGACGACGAGCCCGGCCTCGAGGGCAAGGACTTCTACTCCCCGACCCAGGCCACCTTCGCCAACGGCATGCACGCGGCGATCGTCGAGACCGATCCCGTGACCGCCGAGATCCGCATCCTGCGCTACTGCGTCATCCACGACTGCGGCAACATGATCAACCCGCTCATCGTCGAGGGCCAGGTCCACGGTGGGGTCGCGCAGGGCGTGGGTGGCGCGCTCTACGAGCGGATGGTCTACGACGAGTCCGGGCAGCTGCTCAACGCGAGCTTCATGGACTTCCTGATGCCCTACGCCTCCGAGGTCCCGCACATCGAGACCGACCACCTCGAGACCCCGTCACCGCTGAACCCGTTGGGCATCAAGGGCGCCGGCGAGGCCGGGTGCATCCCCGTCACCGCCGTCATCGCCTCGGCCATCGAGGACGCCGAGGGCTTCCCGATCACCTCGATGCCGATCTCCCCGGTCGAGCTGTGGGAGCTGCGCCAGCGGCACGCCCGCGGCGAGATCCCCTCTCTCGCCCGCACGCGGCATACCCCATCGCAGCAGGAGGCACCATGAAGATCTCCGGCACCGCCGCCCTCAAGGCGACGCCCCAGCAGGTGTGGGACGCGTTCCACGACCCCGAGGTGCTCGCCCGCTGCCTGCCCGGCTGCGAGGCGCTCACGGAGGTCGGCCCCGACGAGTACGCCATGACCGTCACCGCGGGCGTCGCGGCGATCAAGGGCACCTACGAGGGCAAGGTCGCGCTGCGTGACCCGCGGCACCCCGAGCAGTTCACGATGAAGGCGCAGGGCGCCGGCGGGCCGGGCACGGTCGACGCCGATGTCGTGGTCCGCCTCGCACCCTCRGCCGCCGGTGGCACCGACCTGAGCTACGACGCCGACGCGGCGGTCGGTGGCGTGATCGGCGGCGTCGGTCAGCGAATGCTCGCCGGGGTGACCCGGAAGATGGCCGGGCAGTTCTTCGAGGCGGTCGACGACGACATCGCCGGGGTCCGCAAGGAGAAGAAGACCAAGCCGGTGGAGGTGCCCTCGGGACCGCGTCCCATCGAGGCGGTCGGCACGTCCACGGCTGCGTTCGGTGGCCGCCCGTACGCGTGGGGCGTCGTCACGGGCGGGGCGGTCGCGCTGGCCGGGGTTATCGTGGGATGGGCGATCGGAGGACGTTGATGCGCGCATTCACGGCAGCTGCCATCCAGCTCGCGCCGGTGCCGGGGCCGTTGTCCCCGGAGTCGGTGCGCAAGAACCTCGACAAGTGCGTCGACTTCACCCGGCGCTGCGTCGACGCGACCGACGCCGAGCTTGTCGTGCTCCCCGAGTCGGCGACCACCGGGTTCACCCCCGACTGCACGACCGAGGAGCTCTGGGACCTCGTGTCCGAGATCCCCGGACCGGTCACCGAGCCCGTGCAGCAGGTGGCCAGGGATCTGGGCGTGTATGCCGTGCTGGGCACCTACGAGCGCGGCCCCGAGCGGGGCGTCGTCTACAACTCCTCGGTGCTGATCGACCGTTCTGGTGAGGTGATCGGGGTCTACCGCAAGACGCACCCGTTCTGCACCGAGCACGTCGACGGCGGCGGGTGGGTGACCCCCGGCAACACCGTCACGGTCTGTGACACCGACCTCGGCAGGATCGGGATGATCATCTGCTTCGACGGCGACTACCCCGAGCTCGCGCGGATCCAGGCCGTGCAGGGCGCCGAGGTCATCTGCCGGCCCAGCGCGCTGCTGCGGTCGGCAGACATCTGGGAGCTCACCTCGCGGGCGCGGGCCTACGACAACCACGTCTACGTCATCGGCGCGAACGCCACGGGCATCGACCCCGCCGGGGTGCTGTACTTCGGCAACTCGCACATCGTGACGCCCAACGCGCACATCGCCGCCAAGGCCGCCTCGCACGAGGGATGGGTGTCGGCCGTGCTCGACCCGGCCACCGCCCTGTCCTCGCTCACCCCCGGCTCGAACATCGGCCAGGGCTTCGACCACCTGCGCGACCGCAACCTCGACCTGATCCGCGCCCACCGCGACGAGCTCGAACGCCCCGCGGAGACCTCCTTCCCGCACTGACGTCCTTCCAGCGCTGACGCCCACCCGGCAGGATGGACGCCATGGACTGGACCCTCGAAGTTGTCATCCTGCCCGTCTCCGACCTGACGTCGGCCATCGAGTTCTACCGCGACAAGGTCGGCTTCCACCTCGACCACCACACCACCAACGACTTCATGGACGTCGCCCAGCTGACCCCCGAGGGCTCCGGCTGCTCCATCGTGATCGGCACGCTTCCCTCGCAGCAGGAGATGGCACCGGGCTCGATGCGCGGCCTGCAGCTCGTCGTCGCCGACGCGGCCGCGGCCCGCGAGGAGCTGACCGGGCGGGGCGTCGAGTGCGGCGAGATCACCGTGTTCGACGAGCGTGACGGTGGCACCCTCTTCGGCTTCGCGGACCCGGACGGCAACACCTGGGCGGTCCAGCAGCTCAAGGCCCGCGGCGAGAAGCCGCTCATCCCCCTCGACCACCGAGGACGCTTCGGGGACGCCTGACCAAGGGTCTGCGACGATCCGTGGCGCGCGAGCCACGGGTCGACATGCACGGACCGCACCACGGTCGATCCGTGGCACTGGTGGCACTAATGCACTCCGGCCGCAAGACTGACCCGGTGTCTCTTCCGACCAGCACCCCCGCGGCCGAGGGTGTGGACGCCCTCGGGGTCCTCGCGCTCGTCGACGCCCTCGAGGCGGGCGGTCACGACCCGCACAGCCTTCTCGTCGCCCGGCACGGCCGGGTGATCACCCGGGGGTGGTGGGCTCCCTACTCCCCCGACCGGGTCCAGCTCGTCTACTCGCTGAGCAAGTCGTTCACCGCCACCGCCGTCGGGCTGCTCGTCGACGAGGGGCGGCTCTCGCTCGACCAGCCGGTCCTCGACCTGCTGCCACCCGGCGACCTCCCGGCCGGGGTCGAGGTGTCGGACCGCTACCGACGACTCAGCCTCGGCCACTGCCTGACGATGGCGACCGGTCACGATGGCGAGGGCTACGGTCCTCCGGTCGTCAGGGCGTCCTCCGAGCCCGCGCCCGACGACGGCTCCGACCCGGTGCTCGCGGCGATCCTCGCCACCCCGCAGGAGCACGAGCCCGGCACGGCCTGGGCCTACAACCAGATCGCGACCTACCTCGCCGCGGGCGCGGTGCGGGGAGCCACCGGATCGTCGGTGCTCTCCCTCCTGCGTGAGCGGGTCCTGCCGCTGCTCGACCCCAGGGGCGGCGCCGGCGTGGCCTGGCACCGCACCGCGACAGGTCGCGAGCTCGGCTTCTCCGGCATCCACGTCGGCAGCGACGCCATCCTCGGGCTCGCCCAGGCCTACCTCGACCACGGCCAGTGGGACGGGGCGCCGCTGCTGTCTCCGGAGTGGGTCACCACCGCCACGACCTCCACCGGTCTGCCCAACCGCGAGGCCGACGCCAACCCCGACTGGACGCAGGGCTACGGCTGCTCCTTCTGGGTCGGCCGGCACGGCTACCGCGGCGACGGCGCCTACGGCCAGTATGCGATCGTGCTGCCGGAGCAGGACATCGCGATGGCGATCACCAGCGAGACCCTCGACATGCAAGCCGTGCTCGACCTCGTGTGGGAGCACCTGCTCCCTGCGGTCGGGATCCGGGACGAGGACGGCGACGAGCTGGCCGATGCCGCCCTCGAGGAGCGGCTGGACACGCTGGCGATCCCCGCCCCGCGGTCCTCCGCCCCGGGACCTGAGACCGGGTGGTGGGTGCGTGCCGACGACAGCACCCTGCCGCCCAGGTATGCCGCGATGAACCTTTCACCCGGCGACGCGGCACACGAGGTGGTCCTGGACTGCGACGGCACCCCGGTGCGCCTCTACGTGGGGGACGGCGAGTGGGTCGAGTCGGTATTCGCCGTGGGTGGCGTCGAGCTGCCCGTGGTCGCCTCGGGTGGCTGGGACGGTGAGGGGTGCTTCAGTGCTGACGTGCGCCTGATCGAGACGCCGCACACCGTGCGCCTGCGGACCCGTCCCGACGGAAAGGTGCACCTCGGCTGGCGCGAGGTGCCGCTGTACGGCGCCGATCCGCTGGGGCTGGCGGTTCGCGGTGCGGCCCTGCCGCCGCAGGACTGACGGGGGCCACAGCCTTCGCCTGTCTGGTTGGCAACTTGTGCCAAGGCGACGCGCCTGCGTGACCGGTTGAATCTCACCCATGGCTCAGCGGCGGATCAGGATCGGCATCGACACCGGCGGCACGTTCACGGACGTGGTGGCGTTCGACGAGGACTCCGGCGAGATGGTGACCACCAAGACACCGTCGACGCCGAGCAACCCGGCTGACGGCTTCATCAACGGAGTCGCCAAGGTGCTCGACCTCATGGGTGCCACCGGGACCGACATCACGGCGGTCTCCCACGGCACCACGGTCGCGACCAACAAGCTGCTCGAGGGCAAGGTCGAAAGGCTCGGGTTCATCACGAGCGAGGGCTACGAGTTCATGCTCGAGATCGCCCGCCAGGCGGTGCCCGACGGCTACGGCAACTCGTACTTCTGGGTCAAGCCCCCTCGCATCGTGCCGGCCGATGCCGTGCGCACGGTGGGGGGCCGGATGGACTTCCAGGGCAACGAGCTCCGGCCGTTCGACGAGGCCACGGCCGTGGCGGCGGCCCGCTGGTTCCGCGACCGCGGGATCACCACGCTGGGCGTGTGCTTCCTGCACTCCTACGCCAACGACACCCACGAGCTCGCGATGCGCGAGATCCTGACGCGGGAGCACCCCGAGGCGATCGTGTCGATCTCCAGCGAGGTGCTGCGTGAGTACCGCGAGTACGAGCGCTCGATGACCACGCTCGTCGACGCGGCGGTGAAGCCCAACGTGAGCCGCTACGTCACCAACATCCACACGCGCCTCGACGACTTCGCCAGCGGCATCCCGTTCTACATCATGAAGTCCAACGGCGGCGTGCTGTCGGCCGACGAGGTCGTCCACCAGCCCATCACGACCGTGCTGTCGGGGCCTGCGGCCGGCGCGCTCGGGGCGGGCCTGATCGCGAAGCGCGCCGGGTTCCCCAAGGTGCTGACCTGCGACGGCGGCGGCACCTCGACCGACGTCAGCGTCGTCCTCGACGGCGAGCCGACCCTGACGACGGAGGGCACGGTCGGGGCCTACCCCAGCAAGATCCCGATGATCGACGTCGTCACCGTCGGCGCCGGGGGCGGGTCCATCGCCTGGGTCTCCCCCGAGGGCACGCTGAAGGTGGGACCGCACTCGGCCGGTGCCGATCCCGGCCCGCTCTGCTACGCGAAGGGCGGCACCCAGCCCACCATCACCGACGCCCACGTGTTCCTCGGCCGGATCCCCCCGCACCTGCTGGGTGGCGAGATCCCCCTCGACGTGGACGCCGCGCGCGCGGGCATCGACGCCCTGGCCGAGCAGCTGGGCATCGACCCGGTGCGCTGTGCCACCGGCATCCTCGAGATCTCCGCGTGGAACCAGGCCAACGCGCTGCGCCAGGTCTCGGTCAAGCGCGGCCTGGACGTCCGCGACTTCATGCTCACGACGTTCGGAGGCTCCGGCTCGCTGCTGGGCTGCCGTCTGGTCGACATCCTCGACCTCGCCGGGGTCGTCGTCCCGCAGAACCCGGGCAACGTCTCCGCCTTCGGGCTCCTGACCGTGGACGTCAAGAACGACTACGTCCAGACGATGGTGTCCAAGCACGCCACGCTCGACTACCCCGCCGTGCAGAAGACCTTCGACGAGCTCACCGCCAAGGCCGCGACAGCCCTTGACGGTGAAGGCTTCCCGCGAGACGAGCACCGCTACTCGCGCACCGTCGACCTGCGCTACTTCGGCCAGGCCTTCGAGGTGCGCGTCGCCGCCCCCGAGGGCACCGTCGACGAGGGGTATGCCGCGGGGGTCGCCGATGCGTTCCATGCCGAGCACCGCGCGTTGTACGGCTACGACTTCCGCGACGACCCGACCCAGCAGGTCGAGTGGGTCAACCTGCGCGTGACCGGCGTCGGCCCGATCACCCGCCCCGAGCTCCGGGACCTCGAGCCCCGCAACGCCGCGACTCTGAAGACCGGTCAGGGTGATGGCCCCCACGATCCTTCAGGCTCGGCGGCCCGGCCGGTGTGCTTCGATGCCGACGCCGGCCCGGCCGACACGCCCATCTACTGGCGTCCCGACCTGCGGGCGGGCGACACGCTCGAGGGCCCGGCCATCATCGAGGAGTTCGGATCGACGGTGCCGGTCCACCCCGGGTTCCGGGTCCGCGTCGACTCGATCGGCAACCTGGTCATCACACGGAGCACCCCAACAGCGACTGCAACCACCACCGAGGATGCGCGATGAACAACGCCGGCCTGCCCACGGCATACGAGCACGGCAACCGGCTCACGCCCCCGGGAAGCACGGTCGACCCGATCCTCGTGGAGATCGTGCAGGGGACGCTGGCCAGCGTCGAGATGGAGGTCGAGACCGCCATCGCACGCACCAGCCGCTCGCCCATGATCCGCGACGCCCACGACTTCCGGGCCGGCATCCACGACCGCCAGCTGCGCAAGCTCACCGGTCGGTCCTACTCGGCACTCGTGCACCCGATCGCCCGCGACTTCCCGCTGTCGGAGATGAGCGAGGGCGACGTCTTCTTCCACAACGACGTCTACGAGTCCGAGGGCGGCATCGGGCACCTCCCCGACCTGTGCGTGACGGTCCCCGTGTTCAGTGACGGCGAGGTCGTGGCCTTCGTCCAGGCGTTCGGACACCACGACGACATCGGTGGCGCGGTGCCCGGGTCGATGCCGAGCAACGCGTCCAGCGTCTACGAGGAGGGGCTGGCCGTCCCGCCGATCAAGCTGTGGGACAAGGGAGTTCCCAACAAGGCCGCACTCCGGATCATGACCCGGAACTCGCGCATGCCCGACTCCCTGGCGGCCGACCTCGACGCGGAGTGCTCGGCCTGCCTGATGGGGGCGCGTCGGCTGTCCGAGCTGTTCGAGCGCTACGGGCGCGACACCATCGAGGCCGCCTTCGACACGATCCTCGACCAGACGACCGAGACCTACCGGCGCGAGATCCTGTCCAAGATCCCGGACGGCACCTACGTCTGGGAGGACTACGCCGAGCACGACGGCGTGGACGACCCCAGGCTGCACACCCAGCGGATCACCCTGACCAAGACCTCGACTGGTGGCCCCGACACCACCCCGGGCAGCGACGGTGGTCCGCGGCTCATCATCGACTTCACGGGCACCGCCCCGCAGGCCAAGGGTCCGATCAACCACTGCGGCGACTACGTGGGAGGCAACTTCCTCAAGAAGTGGCTCGCACCCATCCTGCGCAACCTCGCCGACACCCCCGAGCGGATGGCCGAGCTCGACGTCAACGAGGGCATCGTGCCGCTCATCGAGATGCGCTTCCCCGACAAGGGCACTCTGCTGACGCCGATCTTCCCGGCCCCCACCAACGCCCGGACCTTCGTCATCCTCAGGTTGCTCGGGGTGCTGGCCGGCGTCGTGGCGAAGGCCGTCGACGGCAAGATGCCCGCCGACCAGGAGACGATCCGCTACACCGGCGTCTACGGCAAGGACCGCGACGGCAACGACTACCTCATGCGCGAGGTGCTGGGCGGCGGCTCGGGCGGGCGCTACTACGCCGACGGCGAGGACACCATCCACGTGGTGCCCGACTCGCGGAACCTCCCCACCGAGTTCACGGAGAGCCGCTTCCCGTTCATCGTCGAACGGCTCGGGCTGGCCGTCGACTCCGGCGGCGCCGGCCGCTACCGCGGTGGCCTGGGCTACGAGAAGCAGATCCGCATGCTCAAGGACGCGCACTTCATGTCCATCGCCGACCGCTCGATCCTCGCCTGCTGGGGAGTCAAGGGCGGCAAGGCCGGCAGCTCGTTCAGCGTCACCATCGACCTCGGCGGACCCGAGGAGCGCGAGGTCGACGCGCTGGCCGATGCAGAACCGGTGAAGGCCGGCCAGGTCATCAGGATCCGCACCACCGGTGGCGGCGGCTGGGGCGACCCGCTCGAACGCCCCTACGAGGACGTCGAACGCGACCTGCGCTGGGGCAAGGTGTCCTTCGACGGCGCCCGCACGGCCTACGGGGTCGTCGCCACGGGGACCAAGGACGCGCCGGTCGTCGACACGGCGGCTTCCGACGCCCTGCGCGCCGAGCTGCGGGCCGCCCGCGCGGGTGAGGAGCCGTTCTTCGACCGCGGCCCCGGCTACGCTCGCCTCGCCGACGGCAAGACGTCGGCCGACGTCGACTGGATGTGAGCAGACTCGTGAACGCGCCCCTTGAGGACATCGTCGTCATCGACCTGTCCCGAGCCCTCGCCGGCCCGCACGCGGGAATGATGTTGGGAGACATGGGCGCCCGCGTCATCAAGGTCGAGTCGCCCGGGACCGGCGACGACACCCGCGGCTGGGGGCCACCGTTCGTCGGGCCCGAGGACGACCCCATCTCGACCTACTTCCTCGCCGCCAACCGCAACAAGGAGTCGATCACCCTCGACCTGAAGTCCGACGACGGTCGCGAGGTCCTCACCCGACTGGCAACCCACAGCGACGTGCTCATCGAGAACTTCCGCCCGGGCGTCCTCGACCGGCTCGGCTTCTCCGCGGCCCGCCTCCACGAGCTCAACCCCCGACTGGTCATCCTGTCGATCAGCGGGTTCGGGCACGACGGACCCCAGGGCGGGCGACCCGGCTACGACCAGATCGCCCAGGGTGAGGCCGGGCTCATGTCGGTGACCGGTCCCGACGCCGACACCCCTCAGCGCGTGGGCGTCCCCATCGGCGACCTGCTCGCAGGCATGTACGGCGCCTACGGCGTGGTCACCGCGCTCCACGAGCGCACCAGGACCGGCGTCGGGCGCGTGGTTCGCACCAGCCTGCTCGCCGCAATCGTGGGCGCCCACGCCTTCCAGGGCACCGCCTACACCGTGGCCGGTCACGTCGGTCGCGCGCAGGGCAACCACCACCCGTCGCTGTCGCCCTACGGCCTGTTCCACTGCCAGGACGGCGACATCCAGGTCGCCTGCGGCAGCGAGTCGCTGTGGACCACGCTCGCCCAGGCGTTCGGCATCGACCCCGCCACACCGGGGATGGCCACCAACCGCGAGCGCACGGTGAACCGCCCCCAGGTGACGGCCGCCCTCAACGCCGCCTTCGCGGCACACCCGCTCGACGTCCTCCTCCCGCGCCTGGCCGAGCTCGGCATCCCCGCGGGCGAGGTGCGCAGCATTGACCGCGTCTACGACTGGGACCAGACGCGGTCGCAGGGACTCGTGCTCGACATCGACCACCCCGTGCTGGGGCCCATCGAGATCCCCGGGCCATCGATCCGCTTCGACGACAACGCGTATGCCGGTGGGCGCAGCGAGCACCTCGCGCCGCCGACGTTGGGCCAGCACGACGAGAGCGTCCGCGCCTGGCTCGACGAGATGGACCAACGTCAGGGCTGAGGGCCGCACGCGCACGTACCATCGGTGAGGTGGGCGTGGGTGCGCAGCAACCGAGGCAGGAGATCCGGTTCTGCCGTGCGCCCGACGGGGTGCGGATCGCGTATGCCGTGCACGGCACCGGTCCGCCGCTCGTCGTGGACTCCTGTTGGCTGAGCCACCTCCAGTACGACTGGCAGTCACCGGTCTGGCGGCACTACCTGCAGGAGTGGGGCGCGCACTGGACCGTGGTCCGGTTCGACGAGCGAGGGCACGGGCTCTCCGACCGGGAGGTCACCGACCACGGCCTCGAGGCGCGTCTCGGCGACCTCGAGGCGGTTGTCGACGACGCCGGGCTGGACCGGTTCGACCTCCTCGCGATGGCCCAGGGAGGCCCGGTCTCCATCGCCTACACCGCACGTCACCCCGAGCGCGTCGCGCGGATCGTGTTCTACGGCAGCTTTTCCGGCAGGCCGTCCGAGGACCCGACCGATGACGAGATGGACGACACGCTCGACGGGCTGATCAAGGTGGGCTGGGCACGTCCGGACTCGGCCTTCCGGCGGGTCTTCACCTCCCTGATGATCCCCGGCGCCACCGAGGAGCAGCGGGTGTGGGTCGACGAGCTGCAGCGCGTCTCGACCACGGCCGACATCGCGCGGGCGGCGAGGAAGCAGCGCCGGGCCGCCGACAGCTCGGGCCTGCTGGGCGACCTCCACCTGCCGACCCTCGTGCTGCACTCACGCGGAGACCTGATGCAGGACTTCGACGAGGCCCGCCACCTGGCCGCCGGCATCCCCGGCGCGCGGCTCGTTGCGCTCGAGAGCGACAACCACATCGTGCTCGAGGACGAGCCCGCTTGGCAGGTGTTTCGCGAGGAGCTGTTCCGGTTCCTCGCTCCCGAGGAGGCGGGCACAGCCAGTCCGGACACGGGCGCCGCGGCGCCGTCGCGGGCCAACGGCGACGCCCCCCGCCGCACGGACCGCCTCCACGACCTGTCCCCTCGTGAGGTCGAGATCCTGCACCTGGCCGCGGAGGGGATGGACAACGACGCGATCGCCCAGGCGCTGACGCTCAGCGTGCGCACGGTCGAACGCCACCTCAGCAACGTGTACGCCAAGCTCGACCTGCACGGGAAGTCGGCTCGCACAGCAGCCGTGGCACGCCTGCTCACCCGCGCCTGACCGACTCGCGCCCCGCTCGGTCGGGCGTGACGGCATACACGCACTCCCTGTGCGCGCCCGGTCGCCCTGCACCGCCACCAGGCGGCTCGAAGATGGGTACCTCCACGGATGTCGCGCCCTGTCACCCACGCCTACCTTCGTGGTCGCAGGGTGAAACCCACACCAGAAGAAGGGCAACACAGCATGACAACCCAGACATCCGGGACCGCGATCACCGACACCGACGAGGACCGCGCCCTCAAGTCCAAGCACGCCACGATGTGGGCGCTCGGCAACTACGCGGCCGTGGCCAGCGACGTCATCGCCTCACTCGGCCCGATCGTGGTCGAGGCCGCCGGGATCACCGCCGGGCAGCGCGTGCACGACGTCGCCGCCGGGTCCGGCAACGTCGCCATCCCGGCCGCCCGCACGGGCGCCGACGTGGTGGCCACGGACCTCACGCCAGAGCTGCTCGACAAGGGGCGCGCCGACGCGGAGGCCGAGGGCGTGACCGTCGAGTGGCGGGTCGCCGATGCGGAGGCGCTGCCGTTCGACGACGCCGAGTTCGACGCGGTCGTGTCGTGCGTCGGTGTGATGTTCGCACCGCACCACCAGGTGGTGGCCGACGAGCTGGTGCGCACCGTCCGCCCCGGGGGGACCATCGCGCTGCTCAGCTGGACGCCGGAGGGCTTCATCGGGCAGATGTTCGCCACGATGAAGCCGTATGCCCCGCCGCCGCCTCCCGGCGCGCAGCCAGCGCCGCTGTGGGGTCACGTGGACCACGTGCGCGACCTGTTCGGCGACCGGGTCGAAGGGCTCACGGCGCGACAGCAGGACCTCGTGGTGGACCAGTTCGCGACGCCGGAGGAGTTCCGTGACTTCTTCAAGACCAACTACGGCCCGACCATCGCCGTCTACAAGGCCATCGCCGACGACGCCGACAAGGTCGCGGCGCTGGACCGCGACCTCGTCGCCCTGGCGGAACGCTTCGACCGCGGGGACGGCTACACCGTGCTCGACTGGGAGTACCTGCTCGTGACCGCCCAGCGGGTCTGAGCCCCACGAGAGAGCCACGGCGAACCACACGTCAGCCCCGCCCGGAGTCCGGGCGGGGCTGACGTGTCAGGCGGCGTGGTGTCTGGCGCAGGCTCAGGCCGTGCGGACCGGGCGACGGTTGCGCAGCTTGCGCCGCACCTGCTTGTTGATCGCCTGCGCGGCGATGCCGATCCGGTTACGGCCGGGCTCCGGGTTCGGGAGCGACAGCGAGATGACCTGCCCCCATGCGGACGCGACCTGCTTGTAGAGCGGCCCGGTGGTGTAGGTCAGGCCGTACCGCTCGCAGATCTCCTGCACCCGGGGGGCGATCTCGCCGTAGCGGTTGCTCGGCAGGTCGGGGAACAGGTGGTGCTCGATCTGGTGGCTCAGGTTGCCGGACATGATGTGCAGCGCCTTGCTGCCCGAGATGTTGGCCGACCCGAGCATCTGGCGCAGGTACCACTCGCCACGGCTCTCGCCCTCGATGGACGCGCGGGCGAAGGTCTCGACGCCCGAGGGGAAGTGGCCGCACATGATGATCGAGTGCGTCCAGACGTTGCGGACGAAGTTGGCCGTCGCGTTGGCGGCGATGGTGTGCAGGAACGACGGGCCGGACAGCAGCGGGTGCAGGAGGTAGTCCTTGCGCGCCTGGCGGCCGACCTTGCGCAGCACCATCTTCCCGTTGCGCTTGAACTCCTCCTTGTCACCGCGGCCGGCGAGCTGCTTGCCGATCTCGAGGTCGTAGGCCGCGATGCCGTACTGGAAGAAGCACATGTTGAGGAAGTTGTAGATCGGCTGGCCGAGGTAGGCCGGCGTCCAGCGCTGGTCCTCGTCGACGCGCATGATGCCGTAGCCGAGGTCGTTGTCCTTGCCGATCACGTTGGTGTACGTGTGGTGCAGCTCGTTGTGGCTGTGCTTCCAGAGCGCGGCCGGGGTGGCGCTGTCCCACTCCCACACGGTGGAGTGGATCTTGGGGTCGCGCATCCAGTCCCACTGGCCGTGGAGGATGTTGTGGCCGACCTCCATGTTGTCGAGGATCTTGGCGACGGACAGGCCGGCGGTGCCGACGATCCAGGCCGGCGGGAAGATCGAGAACAACAGCACGGCGCGCGAGGCGAGCTCGATCTTGCGCTGCACGTCGATGACCTTGCGGATGTATGCCGCGTCCTCGGCTCCGCGGGAGTCCAGGACTCCCTGGCGCAGCTCGTCGAGCTCCATGGCCAGGGCCTCGACGTCCTCGGCAGTCAGGTGCGCGGTCGGGTCGGCCTTGCCGGAGCGCTTCGGCACGTGGCGACGCTCGGCGATGGCGGTCGACAGCCGGCTGTTCGTGGACCGGGTCGCGGTGCGCACGGAGGGAGCGCCAGGGGCCTTCGGGGTGGAGGCAGCGGAACCATCGATCGTGAGGTCAAACTTCTCTGCGGTGGCAGTCATGACGTCTCCTTAGAGGTCGATCTCGCAGTGGCCGGCAGCCGCCGACACACAGGTCTGGATGCGGATGCCGTCGCCCTTGGCGGCAATGGTGAGGTCGCCGCTGCGCAGGTCGCGCACGGCACCCTCCTTCAGGGGCACGACACAGCCGAAGCAGATGCCCATCCGGCAACCGGACGGCATCAGGACTCCGGCGGCTTCGCCGGCGTCGAGGATCGGGGTCGCACCGTCGGCATCGACGGTGATGCGCTGGGTGCCGAAGGTGACGGTGCCACCCTCGCCCTCGGCGATGATGACCGGGCGGAAGCGCTCGGTGTGGAGTCGGTCGGTGATCTCGGCGTCGGCCCAGGCCGTCTCGAAGGCGTCGAGCATGCCGGTGGGGCCACAGGCCCAGGTCTCGCGGAAGCGCCAGTCGGGCACGAGCTCGTCGAGCGAGTCGGTGCCGACCATCCCCTGCGTGTCGGTGTGCCGCTCGACGAGGCGGATGCGGCCGGCCTCGGCCCATTCACGCAGCTCGGCGGCGAAGATGACATCGGCCTCGGTGGGGGCGGAGTGGATGACCACGACGTCGTGCAGCTCGTCGAGGTGGTTGCGGAGCATCCCCATCACGGGCGTGACGCCCGATCCCGCGGTGACGAACAGCGCGCGGGCCGGTCGCGGCGACGGGAGCGTGAAGTCGCCGGTCGCCTGGTCGAGGTGGATCAGGGTGCCGGGCTGCAGCGCCCGCACGACGTGGTTGCTGACCTTGCCGTCCGGGATCGCCTTGACGCAGATCGAGATGATCCCGTCGGGGGCGGTCACCGGGGAGGTGAGCGAGTAGGCGCGCCAGTTGCGTACACCGTCGACGTCGACGCCGATCCGGATGTACTGGCCGGGCACGTGGCCGGCCCACGAGCGACCGGGCTTGATGCGCACCGTGACGGCGTCCCGGGTCTCGGGCGTGACGGACACGACGCGACCACGGAGGTCGGCGCCGGCGCGCATGGGTGCGATCAGGTCGAGGTAGTCATCGGGCAGCACGGGGGTGACGACTGCCTCGGCAACTCGGCGGAGGACCGTGCGCAGGGACGGCAGGGGTCTAGTGGACCCTGGCGTCGTGCGGAGCGGGAGAACTGCGGTCATGGTTCCACTATGAGCGATCAGGTAGGGTAATTTCCTGACCACAGCGCGTGAGAATCGCGACCACAATTGTTCGCAAAGGATAAAAACGAGTGGTGACGTCGGCCAGCGGGACCGCTGCTGAGCACGCGGCGGAGCTCAGTATCCCACCTGAGGTGCAGAGCGAGCTCAAGCGCGCTCTCCCCCAGGTGGCGGCCGACGCCGTCCAGGCGATCATCGTCGAGGTTCCCAGCTACGCCGAGGCCCGCGACTACCTCGTCGGCAACATCGAGTCGGCCGTGCAGGTCGCCCTCGGCAGCTTCCTGACCATGRCCGCCCGGTCCGACGACCCCAGCTCGCCGCTCGGCCCCGCCCGCCAGGCCTCCTACGCCCTGGGCCGCGGCGAGGCTCGCAGCGGGCGGAGCATGGACGCCCTGCTGTCCGCCTACCGGATCGGCGCCCGCGTCTCGTGGCGCGAGCTGTCGGCCGTCGGCGTGCGGGCGGGGATGTCCGCGCCCCTCCTGGCGCAGTTCGCCGAGCTCGTGTTCGCCTACATCGACGAGCTCTCGGCGGCGAGCGTCGCCGGTCACGCCGACGAGCTCGCCACCGCGGAACGCAGCCAGGAGCGCAGGCTCGAGCGGCTGGCCCTCGATCTGGTGCGCGGCGCGTCCGACGAGGTGACCACCCGCCGCGCGGAGCGTGCCGACTGGGCCGCACCGACGACGGTCACCGTGCTGCTGGTGCCGGACGAGCGGCTGCACCAGGCCCGAGCCCTCGTGGACCCGCGGTCACTGTTCCTCGGCGAGGACCTGCCCGACCTGACTGCCTCCGAGGACTACGTCGTGCTGCTGGTGCCCGACCTCCGAGCACCCGCCCGCCGTCGGCTCCTGCGGTCCCTGCGCGACTACGGCTGCGTGCTCGGTCCGGCCAGGCCCTGGCTGCAGACGGCTGCCTCCTACCGGCGGGCGCTGCGAGCGGCGCGCCTGCTTGCGGCCGAGAACACCCGCAACACCACGGCATACGACACGGACGCCCACCTGGCCGAGCTGGTCCTGAGCGCCGACCCCGAAGCCCTCGCGGACCTGCAGGCCCGCGCTCTGAAGCCGCTGGACGACCTGACCCCCGCCGCTCGGGAGAAGCTCGTCGAGACCCTGCGCCTGTGGCTGCTGTTCGGTGGGCGGCGCGAGGCGGTGGCGGCCGGGCTCTTCGTCCACCCCCAGACGGTGCGCTACCGCATGGGGCAGCTGCGCGAGCTCTTCGGTGACGACCTCGACGACCCCCACGTCGTGCTCGACCTCGTCCTCGCCCTGGGCGTTCCCCCCACGGGCGGGACGCGCACGCCCTAGGCTCGTCGCCTCGCACTCCGGAGGTGGCATGTCAGACCCGTCCAGGCCCACGCGCCGACTCGGCGGGCTCGAGCTCGCCACCACCGTGCTCGACACCGACAGCTGGGTCTCGTGGGACGGTCCGGTCCGCGACGTGGCTCCCGAGGGTTCTGCGTATGCCGCGGAGCTGGCCGCCGCCCGCGAACGCTCCGGCGCCGACGAGGCCATCATCACCGGCGAGGGGCGCATCCGGGGGCGCCGGGTCGCCCTCATCGCCGGGGAGTTCGGCTTCCTCGCCGGGTCGATCGGCAGCACGGCCGCCGAGCGGGTGGTGCTCGCGTTCGAGCGCGCCCGCCGCGAGGAGCTGCCGCTCTTCGCCGCGCCCTCGTCGGGCGGCACCCGCATGCAGGAGGGGACGCCCGCCTTCGTCGGCATGGTCAAGATCAGCGCCGCGTGTGCCGAGTTCAAGGAGGCGGGGCTGCCCTACCTGGTCTACCTGCGACACCCGACGACGGGCGGCGTCTTCGCCTCGTGGGGGTCGCTCGGGCACGTGACCGTGGCCGAGCCCGGCGCGATGATCGGGTTCCTCGGGGCCCGGGTCTACGAGGCGCTCTACGACCACCCCTTCCCCGAGGGCGTGCAGACGGCCGAGAACCTCTTCGACCACGGACTCATCGACGCGATCCTGCCCGTCGAGGCGCTCGCGGAGGTGGCCGACCGCGCGCTCACCGTCCTCACCGGCCCCCGGCAGGACCTGCCCGACGTCCCCGAGGTGCCCAAGGAGCAGCTCGCCGACACCCCGGCGTGGGAGTCGATCACCCGCTCGCGGCGCTCCGATCGGCCGGGGGTGCGCGCCCTCCTGCGGCTCGGCGCGACCGACGTGCTTCCGCTGCACGGCACCGGCCAGGGCGAGTACGACCCCGGGATGCTGATGGCCCTGGCCCGGTTCGGCGGAGCCCCGTGCATCGTGCTGGGTCAGGACAGGGACCGGCAGACGCTCGACGAACCGTTGTCCCCCAAGGGACTTCGCGTGGCTCGGCGCGGCATGAAGCTGGCTCACGAGCTCAAGCTTCCCCTCGTCAGCATCATCGACACCGCGGGAGCGGCGCTCTCGAAGGAAGCCGAGGAGGGCGGGATGGCCGGCGAGATCGCCCGCTGCCTCGCCGAGCTGGTCATGCTCGACGCGCCCACCGTCTGTGTGCTGCTCGGCCAGGGCACCGGAGGCGGTGCGCTCGCCGTCATGCCGGCCGACCGGGTGATCAGCGCGCAGCACTCCTGGCTGTCCCCGCTGCCGCCCGAAGGCGCCTCGGCGATCCTCCACCGCGACACCAGCCACGCCCCGGAGCTGGCCACCAGCCAGCGGGTCCGCTCGCTCGACCTGCTCCACGCCGGGATCGTGGACCGGATCGTCGCCGAGCACCCCGACGCCGCGGACGAGGCCGAGGAGTTCTGCCTCAGGATGTCGCAGGCCATCCAGCACGAGCTGGCCACCCTCGCGCGCGAGGACCCGACCACCAGGCTGGCCGCGCGACTGGAGCGCTACCGCCGGCTCGGGTGAACCGGCATACATCTGCCAAGGCAGGTCCGGCCATTGGGCAGGTCCTGCCAACGTCATCGGCGGTCGCGCATCCCTAGGCTCGCCGCACGGACGACGAACGGAGGTGGCATGCGGGTCCTGATCGCGCTCGGCGGCAACGCCATGACCGGTCCCGACGGCAGCGCCACCCCGCAGGCCCAGCGGGAGGCCATCGGGCGGGCGATGGGACACGTCGCCACGGTCGTCGCCGCCGGGCACGAGGTCGTCCTGACCCACGGCAACGGTCCGCAGGTCGGCAACCTGCTCGTCAAGAACGAGCTCGCCGCCAACGTCGTCCCCCCGGTCCCGCTCGACTGGTGCGGCGCCCAGACGCAGGGGACGATCGGGTTCACCATCCTCGACACCCTCGAACCAGCCCTTGCCAGACTCGGGCTTGGCCACCCCGTCGCCGCGCTCGTCACCCGCACGCTGGTGGACCCCGACGACCCTGGCTTCGCCACGCCGACCAAGCCCATCGGCCGCTTCCTGCCCTACGACCAGGCTCGGCCCCTCATCGAGCACGGCGAGACGTGGGAGGACCGCGGCGACAAGGGGTGGCGTCGCATCGTGGCCTCCCCCGCGCCCGTCGAGGTCCTCGAGACCCACACCCTGCTCACCCTCCTGCGCGCGGGCTACGTCGTCGTCGCGGCGGGGGGCGGCGGCATACCGGTGGTGCGGGACCCCGACGGCACCGTCCGCGGGGTCGAGGCGGTCATCGACAAGGACCTCACCGCGGCGGTGCTCGCCCGCGCCATCGGCGCCGACGCGCTCGTCATCGCGACCGACGTCGAGAACGCCGTCCTCGACTTCGGGACGCCGCAGGCGCGCCCAGTCGGCCGCGTCCCCCTCGCCGAGATGGAGGGGTATGCCGCGGACGGCCAGTTCGCGTCCGGCTCGATGGGCCCCAAGGTCGAGGCTGCCATGCGGTTCGTCCGCGAAGGCGGGGGACGCAGTGTCATCACCGCCCTCGACCGCATCGCCGACGCGCTCTCCGGTGACGTGGGCACCATCATCGAACCAACGACAGACAACGGAAGGTGACCACCCATGCCCGAGCCCATTGAGGTCCGCAAGGTCCCGATCCACAGCGTGTCCGACGCGAGCGAGCTGGCCAAGCTCATCGACGACGGGGTGATGGACGCCAGCCGCGTCATCGCCATCATCGGCAAGACCGAGGGCAACGGTGGGGTCAACGACTACACCCGCATCATCGCCGACCGTGCTTTCCGCGAGGTGCTGGTCGCCAAGGGTGCGCCCGCCGACCAGGTGAAGCAGGTGCCGATCGTCTGGTCGGGTGGGACCGACGGGATCATCAGCCCGCACGCGACCATCTTCGCCACGGTCCCGGCCGACCAGGCGGAGCAGTCCGACGAGGCGAGGCTGACGGTCGGGTTCGCGATGAGTGAGCCGATCCTCCCCGAGGAGATCGGCTACACAGGCATGATCGAGAAGGTCGCCGCAGCCGTGCGGGTCGCGATGGAGAAGGCCGGCATCACCGACCCCGCCGACGTCCACTACGTGCAGACCAAGACCCCGCTGCTGACCATCCACACCATCCGCGACGCGGAGTCCCGCGGCGAGTCGGTCTGGACGCACCACACCCACGAGTCGATGGACCTGTCCAACGGCACGACCGGTCTCGGGATCGCCGTGGCGCTCGGCGAGATCGAGATGCCCACGAACGACGACGTGATGAACAACCGCTCGCTGTTCTCGGCGGTCGCATCCTGCTCGTCAGGGGTCGAGCTCGACCAGGCCCAGGTCGTGGTGGTCGGCAACACCAAGGGGATCGGCGGTCGCTACCGCATCGGTCACTCGGTCATGCGCGACGCCCTCGACGCCGACGGCATCTGGGCGGCCATCAAGGATGCCGGCCTCGACCTCCCCGACCGTCCGCACACCAGTGACCTCCAGGGCCGGCTGGTCAACGTCTTCCTCAAGTGCGAGGTCAGCCAGGACGGCGCCGTTCGAGGCCGACGCAACGCCATGCTGGACGACTCCGACGTGCACTGGCACCGCCAGATCAAGTCGGCCGTCGGTGGCGTCACCGCGTCGGTCACGGGAGACCCGGCGGTCTTCGTCTCCGTGTCGGCCGCGCACCAGGGGCCCGACGGAGGTGGCCCCGTGGCCGCGATCGTCGACCTCGGCTCCGGCGAACCGACCGGCTACCGCGCGCCGACCACCTGAGATTCCCCCACTTCTGGCCACTCATCCCCGACCTGAGGCGGACATCCCCGCTCGGACGGGCCATGAGTGGCCAGAAGTGCGAATGGATCAGTGGGCGCTGTGCCTAGTGACTGAAGTGGCGGGTGCCGGTGAAGTACATCGTGATGCCGGCTGCCTCGGCCGCCGCGACGACCTCCTCGTCGCGCACCGAGCCGCCGGGAGCGACGACGGCCCGCACGCCCGCGTCGAGCAGCACCTGGAGCCCGTCGGCGAAGGGGAAGAACGCGTCGGACGCAGCCACCGCGCCCGGGGCCCGCTCGGCGCCCCCGGTGTTGGCCCGTGACACGGCGAGGTGGCACGAGTCGACCCGGTTGACCTGCCCCATGCCGATGCCCACCGAGCCGCCGTCCTTGGCCAGCAGGATCGCGTTGGACTTCACCGCGCGCACGGCCCGCCACGCGAACTGGAGGTCTGCGAGGGTCACCTCGTCGGCCGCCGCACCAGCCACCAGCCGCCAGCGGGAAGCATCGTCGCCACCGGGCGTCTCACCCTCGACGACCGCATCGATGCGGTCCGGCAGCTGCACCAGCAGGCCGCCGCTGATCGGCCGCGTCTCGATGGGGTCGCGGTGCGCCGCCATGTCGGCGGGCAGCTGGAGCAGGCGCCGGTTCTTCTTCTCCCGCAACACCTCCAGCGCGTCGGCGTCGAACGACGGAGCCGCGATGACCTCGCTGAACGTCTCGTTCGCCGCGAGCGCCATCGCCTTGGTCACCGGCACGTTCGTCGCGATGATGCCGCCGTAGGCGGACACCGGGTCGCAGGCGTGCGCCGCGGCATACGCCTGCTCCACGGTGGCGGCCACAGCGATGCCGCAGGGGTTGGCGTGCTTGATGATCGCCACCGTGGGCTGGTCGCCGTGGTCGAAGGCCGCGCGGACCGCGGCGTCGGTGTCGATGTAGTTGTTGTAGGACATGTCCTTGCCGTGCAGCTGCTCCGCGGAGGCCACGCCGGGACGCCAGTGCGTGTAGAGCGCTGCCGGCTGGTGCGGGTTCTCGCCGTAGCGCAGCACGTTGGACCGCCGGAACGTCGCGCCCGTCCACGCAGGGAATCCGGTGCCGTCGGAGGTGTCGGTGTAGGCGTTGCCCATCCAGTTCGCGACCGCGTTGTCGTAGTCGGCGGTGTGCACGAACGCCTGCGCGGCCAGCCGCTTGCGCTCGGTGAGCGTGAAGCCACCGCCCCCAGCGGCGTCCAGCACGGCGGGGTATGCCGCGGGGTCGGTGATGACGGCCACGCTCGGGTGGTTCTTGGCCGCAGCCCGCACCATGGAGGGGCCGCCGATGTCGATCTGCTCGATGACCTCGTCGGGTCCGGCGCCCGAGGCCACAGTCTCGCGGAACGGGTACAGGTTCACCACGACCAGCTCGAACGGCTCGACACCGAGGTCGGCCAGCTGGGCGAGGTGGTCGGCCTTGCGGGTGTCGGCGAGGATCCCGGCGTGCACCCGCGGGTGCAGGGTCTTGACCCGCCCTTCGAGGCACTCGGGGAAGCCGGTCAGGTCCTCGACCTTGGTCACAGGGAGACCGAGTCCCTCGATGAGGGCGGCCGACCCACCCGTCGACACGAGCGCGACACCGGCCGCGTGCAGCCCCCGCGCCAGCTGCTCCAGTCCGGTCTTGTCGTAGACGGAGACCAGCGCCCTGCGGATCGGTCGGCGGCCGAGGTCGGCAGCGGGAGCGGTGGCGCCTGTGGTGGTGGCGGAACTGGCGGTGGCGGACTGCTCGGTCACGGGATGGTGGCCTTCCCATCGGAAACGGTGATTCCTTCGCGGGCCGCGCGGCCCACGATCTGGACGAGCAGCGGGTGCTCGACAGCTTTGATGCGCTCGTGGAGCGTGTCCTCGGTGTCCTCCGGCTCGACGTCCACGGTGGCCTGCGCCAGGACCGGCCCGGTGTCGATGCCGGCGTCGACGACGTGCACCGTGCAGCCGGTCTGGCGCGCGCCGGCCGCCAGGGCGTCGCGGACCGCATGGGCGCCGGGGAAGGACGGCAGCAGGGCGGGGTGGGTGTTCAGGACGGTCCACCGCCCGAGGACCTCGGGTCCCAGGAGCTTCATGAACCCCGCGGAGACCACGAAGGCCGGCTGGTGGTCGCGGATCCGCTCGGCCAGGGCCGCGTCCCACTCCGCCCGGGTGTCGTAGTCCTCGACCCGGCAGACGAACACCGTGATGCCGGCCGCCGCAGCACGGTGGAGTCCAGCGATGCCCGCACGGTCGCCACCGACGGCGAGGATCCGCACGCCGTAGGCCGGGTCGGCCGTGGCGTCGATGAGGGCCTGGAGGTTGGTGCCCGACCCGGAGACCAGGACGACGATCCCGGTGGGTTCAGGCGCAGTCACCCGGGAGACGATACCGAGCCGCCGCCGCGAGGCGTCAGCCGCGTCCGCCCACCATGGTGTCGGCCGGCTCAGCGGCGGAGCTTCCAGCGGTCCCACGCCAGGACCAGCGACGCGCCGACACCGAACTCGACCAGCAGCGCCAGGGTCAGCATCCCGGCCGGTGCCCCGATGTCGGACAGCCGCGCGACCCCGAGCGAACCGCCACCCAGGACGTCGAGCAGGCCCAGCGCCCCCGCGGCCACCACCACGGCCGTGCCGGCGACGGTGAGCTTGGTGCGCTCGGTCGACAGCCGGGCCACCGCGCTCAGCGACCGCCAGCCGATGAAGGCGCCGATCGCGACCGGCAGGAGGACCACCAGCGGCAACAGGCCCGGGAAGGCGCCCGGTTGGGGCAGCGCCCCGAACACCGGCACCATCGGCAACAGCGAGGTACGGCTTCCGGTCCAGGTCGCCGAAGCGCCCTCCACCGCCGAGAACCCCGTGCCGGCGACGAACGACACCGCCCACAGAGCCAGGTTGGGCAGCACGGCCAGCTGGGCGAGGACAAGGACCACGCCACCGATCACACCGGGGGCCAGCTCACCCTGGAGGTGGCTCACCCGGTCGAACTGGAGCACCACGAGGAGCACACAGAGCGCCATGCCGAGCCCGAGCACCGTGGCGGCACCCTCCAGACCCGGGCGCACCGCCCGGCGCACGGCATCGGGCAACCACGAGGGTCGTCCCAGACCGGGTCCGGCCAGCTCTGGCCGCCCCGTGACGAGCCTGGCCAGCGCAGTCGCGGCCGCCAGCACGGGAACCACCAGCACGGGCAGGACGAGGGTCCAGGCGACCGGGCTCGGGCCCGCGAGGAAGGCGACGAGGACCCACAGCAGCGCGCACGCGGCATACCCGGCCGTCCAGGCGCCCAGGGCGAAGGCGACGGGGCCGTGCACGGCGTCGCGCAGGAGGCGGATGGTGCGCGCCTCGGCGGCTTCACGGGCGGCACGCGCCGCGGCCCACGAGCCGATCGCGACGTTGACGGCGAAGGCGAGCAGCGGGACCACGGTGAGGTGGGCGGCACCGAGGGTGAGGTGCGCGCCGCCGGACAACAGCCACAGGCTGGATCCCACCCCGAGGGAGCTGGTCCAGGACACGGTGCTCTCGGGGGCGGCGACCCAGACGAGCAGCGCGGGCAGGACGAAGACCGCCGCCGAACCCGCCGCCGCCAAAGCACCGGCCACCAGTGCCCGCCGGTGCGCGACGAGGCCGGGCCCGCCGTCGGTCGACGAGGTGCCCCCACGCAGTAGTTCCATCACAGTCATCGCTGCTCCATCGTCGCCGACGGGGTCGACGCAGCCTGCGTGCAACGCCGAACACCTGCGGAGAAATGTCCGAACGCGCCGCAACCCAACCTCGCGCGAGCGCGTCTGCTGCGGTGTGATGGCCACAGCGGTTTCGAACGGCACGACCGTGCCGACGGGCGCTGCGGTTCCGACGGGAGCAGTGGTGCCGACCAGACAGGGGGTGGCGATGGGCGCGCAGTCCGCCGAGGCGGAGTTCGACGCGTTCTACCGCGACACCGCCCGCCGGGTCGTGCACCTCGTCTACGCCTTCACCGGCGACCTCACCGTGGCCCAGGACTCCACCCAGGAGGCCTACGCCCGCGCCTGGCAGCAGTGGTCGACCGTGCGCACCCACGACGACCCCCTCGCCTGGGTGCGCACCGTCGCCCGACGGATCGCCATCTCGGGCTGGCGCAAGAAGACCAGCCAGGACCGCGCCCACGAACGCCACGGCGCCCACGACACCACGGGGCCGCCGACCGAGGACCGGGTCGCCGTGGTGGCGGCGCTGCGGACGCTGCCCGACCCGGTCCGCGAGGCCGTGACGCTTCACTACCTCGGCGATCTCAGCATCGACCAGATCGCCCACGAGACCAACACCCCCGCAGRCACCGTCAAGGCGCGCCTGCACCGGGGCCGCGCACAGCTCGCGCAGGCCCTGCGGCACGAGGAGAACCCCCATGGCTGACCACGACGACTGGACGGCTGACCACGACGCCCGGCTGCGGGCTGCCCTGACGTCGCTGCGCGCCGACGTCGAAGCCGCACCCCTTCCCGACGTCCGCTTCGTCAAGGCGAGGGGTATGGCGCGTCGTCGCCAGCGGCTGCTCACCTGGACGGCGGCGGCTGCCGCGGCAGTGGTGGTGGTCGGGACGGTGGGCTACTCACAGCTCGGTCGCGAGGCCGCCAGCCCGCTGGTCCCGGCGACGCGGAGCAGCACGACCGGTTCTTCCCCCTCCCCCACGACCAGCGCCGCCGACTCTCTCGACCAGCCCGGTGCGCTGCCCCTGCTGCAGGAGTGGACCAGGGCCCTCGACCTCAAGGGCGACGCGCGCCTCACCCCGGTCAAGCCGTTCGAGGCGGTGGAGTGCCTCGATGCCGAGCCCGGCACCAAGGTGCAGCAGGAAGGCATCACCCTCGACGCCGGTGGCCCGTCCGGCGGCCAGGTGCGGTTCTCGCTCGGCAAGGGCACCGACCCCGAGACCGCGGCGTCGGGGGTCGCCAACGACATCTCCGACTGCCAGATGGGTCCCGACTTCCGCATCACGGCCCTCGACGACAGGGATGCCGGGGCCTTCTACTCCTACCGGGCCGGCGACGCCGGCACCGGCTGGCTGATGGTCATCCATGGCGCCCACGACGTCGCAGTCCTCCAGATCACCGACCCCACCACGACGCCCCAGTTCACCCTCGCCCAGGTCACGGCGCTCGGTGAGATCGCAAGGGAGCGGTTGGCCCGCTACGGCACCACCTCCACCCCGACCACTCCCCCCTCGACGACCAGCGGGCCGAAGGCCCTCGACGAGGACATGACCGTCACCGGACCCGGCGCCCTGCCGTCGTCGAAGCTGTTCGTCGCCGCGTCGCAGTGGGCCTCGGAGGGGCTGACGGGTGGGGCGAAGACCAACGACGGACCCGGGGCCCTCGAGGGGTCGACGGCGGTCGCCAGCTGTGAGACCGACGACCAGCAGGCCGGCATCGGTGGGCGCGTCGGCGTCGTCTCGATCCGCACGGGCACAGGCGCCGCGACCTACATCGGCCGGCAGCGCGTGCAGCTCGACGACGCCACCGACGACGCGGTCCAGAAGGCCTACGTCAGCGCACGGCTCAGCGAGGCCAAGGCGCTCTACGCCAAGGGTTGCGACGGCGCCAACTACACGGTGAAGTCCACGCCCGGCCCGACGGACGGGACGTTCCGTCTCGACACCGTCTTCAACGACGGGTCGGCCACCCTCTCCGAGTGGGTGGGGGTCACCAGCCAGCGGACCCCCGGCGCGGTCAGCACCGTCGTCATCACGGCGGCGAAGAGCCCCGAGCAGGGCTTCGCCGAGCTGGACCGGCTGCTCGCCCTGGCCCGCCAGAAGTAGCCAGCCACACGGCATACCGGGACGCGCGACGGCCGTCACCCACCAGGGTGACGGCCGTCGTGAACTGCGTTGCGGCAGAAGCTACTTCTGCAGCCCCTGCATGATCTCGCGCATCAGGTCGGCGGTCGCGGACGGCGTCTTGCCGACCTTGACGCCAGCCGCCTCGAGGGCCTCCTGCTTGGCGGCAGCCGTGCCCGCGGAACCGGAGACGATGGCGCCGGCGTGGCCCATGGTCTTGCCCTCGGGAGCGGTGAAGCCGGCGACGTAGCCGACGACCGGCTTGGTCACGTGGTCCTTGATGTAGGCCGCGGCCCGCTCCTCGGCGTCGCCACCGATCTCGCCGATCATGACGATCGCGTCGGTGTCGGGGTCCTTCTCGAACGCCTCGAGGCAGTCGATGTGGGTGGTGCCGATGATCGGGTCACCGCCGATGCCGACGGCCGTCGAGAAGCCGAACTCGCGCAGCTCGAACATCATCTGGTAGGTCAGGGTGCCCGACTTGGAGACCAGGCCGATGCGTCCGGCGCCCGCGATGTTGGCGGGGATGATGCCGGCGTTGGACTTGCCGGGGCTGATCAGGCCGGGGCAGTTCGGCCCGACGATACGGGTCACCTTGCCCAGGGAGTAGTTGTAGAACTCCGCCGAGTCCTTGACGGCGATGCCCTCGGTGATAACGACCGCGAGCGGGATCTGCGCGTCGATCGCCTCGACGACGGCGGACTTCGCGAAGGCCGGGGGCACGAAGATGACCGAGGCGTTGGCCCCGGTCTCGGCGATGGCCTCGGCCACGGTGCCGTAGACCGGCACCGAGACGCCACCGTCGAAGTCGACGGACGTGCCGGCCTTGCGCGGGTTGACGCCACCGACGATCTGGGTGCCGGAGGCGAGCATGCGCTGCGTGTGCTTCATGCCCTCGGAGCCGGTCATGCCCTGGACGATGACCTTGGAGTTCTCATCGAGAAAAATAGCCATTTGGTGTGCCGTTCCTTCGGTCAGTTCGTCGCGGCCGAAGCCAGCTCGGCGGCCTTGCGGGCCGCGCCGTCCATGGTCTCTTCGATGGTCACCAGCGGGTGGTTGGCCTCCGCGAGGATGCGCCGGCCCTCCTCCACGTTGTTGCCGTCCAGGCGGACGACGAGCGGCTTGGTGGCCTCGTCGCCGAGGTTCTGCAGCGCGCCGACGATGCCGTTGGCCACCGCGTCGCAGGAGGTGATGCCACCGAACACGTTGACGAACACCGACTTCACCTGCTCGTCGCCCAGGATGATGTGCAGCCCGTTGGCCATCACCTCGGCCGAGGCGCCACCACCGATGTCGAGGAAGTTGGCCGGCTTGGGCTGGCCCGGGAACTCCTCGCCGGCGTAGGCGACGACGTCGAGGGTCGACATGACCAGCCCGGCGCCGTTGCCGATGATGCCGACCGAGCCGTCGAGCTTGACGTAGTTGAGGTTCTTCTCCTTGGCAGCGGCCTCGAGCGGGTCGGCCGCGGCCTTGTCCTCGAGGGCCTCGTGGTCGGGGTGCCGGAAGCCGGCGTTCTCGTCCAGCGTCACCTTGCCGTCCAGCGCGACGATGTCGCCTGACACGGTCTTGACCAGCGGGTTGACCTCGACCAGCGTCGCGTCCTCGTCGCGGTAGACCGTCCACAGGGACTGCAGGACCGGGACGATCTTGGCGCCGGTCTCCTCGTCGAAGCCGGCCGCAGCGACGATCTCTCGCGCCTTGGCCTCGTCGATGCCGGTGTTGGGGTCGACCGCGAGGCGGGCCAGCGCCTCCGGGCGCTCGACGGCCAGCTGCTCGATCTCCATGCCTCCCTCCTTGCTGCACATCGCAAGGTAGGTGCGGTTGGCCCGGTCGAGCAGGATCGAGAAGTAGTACTCCTCGGCGATCTGCGCACCCTGGGCGATCATCACGGTGCCCACGGTGTGGCCCTTGATGTCCATGCCGAGGATCGCCTCTGCGTGCTGTTGGGCCTCGTCGGCGGACTTGGCGACCTTGACGCCGCCGGCCTTGCCTCGGCCACCGGTCTTGACCTGCGCCTTGACGACGGTCACGCCGCCGCTCTTGGGACCGATCTCCTCGGCGGCCGCGCGGGCCTGCTCCGGAGTCGTGGCGGTGGCACCGGCGAGCACCGGCACGCCGTGCGCCTCGAACATGTCTCGAGCCTGGTATTCGAACAGATCCACGTCTGACGTCCTCGTCTACGGATGGGTTTGGTTCGACGCCGAGACTAGCCCTGTAGCGACCGGCTGGCTCCCTCGGGTGCGTGCGCAGCGGCCCAATGGGACCAATCTCACGACAAGCGGCGGCGATCGCGCGGCGGCCGACCCGGGCTCAGGCCCCAGGCGTCCGACCGGCCAGGACCGTCGTGAGGATGTCTGCGTCGCAGTTGCCTCCGGAGAGGACCACGCCGACCCGGTGTCCGCGCTGGGAGCCGCGCTCCCCGAGGAGTCCGGCCAGCGCGATGGCCCCCGAGGGTTCGGGCAGCTGGTGGGTGGTGCGCAGCAGGACGCGCATGGCCTCGGCCGTGTCGTCCTCGGCGACCCTCAGGATGCGCGCCGCACCGCGGACCATCTCGTCGACCGCGGCGGCGATGGGCGCGCGGCAGGCCACCCCGTCGACGAAGGTGGCGGCCTCCGGGGTGTCGACCACCTCCCCGGCCGCGAAGGACAGGGCCGTGGCCGGCGCGAGGTCGGACACCACACCGACGACCTCGGTGGACAGACCCAGGAGGTCGCGCACCCCGATGAGGCCGCAGATGCCCGAACCCATCCCGACCGGCACGTAGACGGTGTCGAGCGGACCGGCTGCGTCGAACAGCTCGAGCGCATAGGTCCCCACCCCCACCACGAGGTCCGGGTGAAACGGCGGGACGGCCTCGAGACCGAGCTCGGCCTCCAGACTCATGGCGTGCTCACGAGCCTCCTGGAAGTCGCGACCGTGCACGATCAGCTCGGCGCCGAAGCCCTCCATCGCGGCGTTCTTGTCGGGGCTGTTGCCCTCGGGCACCACGATCACGACGCGCAGCCCGGCCGCCCGACCGGCATACGCGAGGGACTGTCCGTGGTTGCCGCGCGTCGCCGAGACGAAGCCCTTAACCTCGGGGCGCTCGCGCGCGGCGCGGTCGGCATAGACCAGACCACCTCGCACCTTGAAAGCCCCTGTGGGAGTGTGGTTTTCGTGCTTCACCCAGACCTCGGCACCGACGTGTTCGCTGAGGAGCGGCCACTCGAGCTGGGGTGTCGCCGCGAAGTGGCGGCGCACGACCGTCGTCGCGGCGTCGAGCTCGGCACGGGTGAAGGTCATGGGCGTGAGTCTGCCCGAGGTGGGTGACGAAGGCCGGCAAGTGTGGGCAGGATGTCCGGTATGCCGCGAACCGCACCGTCGTCCCTCGGCGCCACCGCGCTGCCCTTCGGCGCCACTGCCAGCCTGGCCTGCCTGTCCCTCGCGCTGGTCGGCTGCGGCACCAAGGACCCACAGATCCCGACCACTCCCTCGCCGACGGCCACCCGTCAGGCGAGCTTTCCCCTGACCGTGAGCAGGCTCGGCGGGATCGCGGGTTTCGCCGACACCCTCTCGATCCAGGACGACGGCGGGGTGCTGGCCACGACCAAGCAGGGAAAGGTCACCTGCACGATCGACAAGGCCAGCCTGGCCGTCCTGAACGAGGCGGCGCTCCAGGTCCACGACACCGACACCCCCACGGGCTCAGCGAGCACGGTGGCCGATCAGATGGACGTGCTCTTCGGGGCCGGTACCGGACTGGTGCACCTCGACGACGAACGCTTTGCCAAGGCCGAACCCGTCGTCACCCAGTTGCTCGCCGACGTCACGGGTCCGCCCGCCGACCGCAAGGTCTGCACGTAGACGGCAGGAGGAAGCGGCAGGTCACGGGCTGGAGGTTGCCCGCGACCTGCCGCTGTCAAGGGGGAGGAGCCGGGCCGGCGCTCAGGGGGAACGCCGACCCGACTCCGGTCCGCTAGCTGGTGGCCAGCGCGGTGTCGTCGACCACGAAGGACGTCTGCAGCGAGGAGTCCTCGTTCATGAGGAACTTCACCGAGATCGTCTTGCCCTTGTAGGCCGTGACGTTGAACGACTTCTGCGTGTAGGTCGCGTTCGTACCCACGTTGGAGTACGTCGCCAGCGTCGTCGTCGTCGCGCCGTCGACCACCTGCACCTTCATCGTGTCGTACACCGTGCTGCCCGACTCAGCGGTGTCGGTGCGCAGCCAGAACGACAGGGTCGCGGCCGTCACCGTCGACGGGATCGCGACGCTCTGCTGGACCGTCTCGGTCGAGGTGGACCCGTTGCCACCGAGCCACGCCTTCCAGCTGCCGGTCCGGGCCGGACGCCCGGTGTTGTTGGTGATCGGTCCGGCGGTGCCGGTCCAGCTCACCGCTCCCGACTCGAAGCCCGGGTTGAGCAGCAGGTTGCCGGCCGGCGGCGGCGTGGTCCCACACGTCTCGGACCCAGCCGGAACCGCGATCGCGGTGAAGGCCGCTGCGACTGCGGTGCAGGTGGCGCTGGTCGCTCCGTAGAGCTCCTTGGCCGATGCGATGGCGCCGTTGCGGGCCGCGGCGTAGTTGCTGTTGCTGGTGAGCTTGGTCGAGAGCGTGCGGTACCAGACCTTCTCGACATTCGCCCGGCCGGCGCCCGTCACTGCGGGGGCAGTGCCGCAGACCGGGCTGTTGTAGGTGACGCCGTTGATCGTCTTGGAGCCACTGCCCTCGGACGCGAGGTAGAACCAGTGGTTGAGTGGTCCCGACGAGTAGTGCGGGTTGAGCTGACCCAAGGTCGGGAACCAGCAGTCGCGGGACGCACCGTCCTTGCTGGGCTTGTCCATGTAGCGCAGCGGCGTCCCGTTCCCGTTGATGTCGATCTCCTCGCCGATGAGGTAGTCGCCCGGGTCGCTCGGGTTGTTGGCGTAGAACTCCACAGCGGTGCCGAAGATGTCCGACGTCGCCTCGTTGAGGCCGCCCGCGTCACCGCTGTAGACCAGCCCGGCCGTGTTCTCCGTGACACCGTGGGACATCTCGTGTCCGGCCACGTCGATCTCGGTCAGTGGGGCCGCGTTGCCTGCGCCGTCGCCGTAGGACATCTGGGTGCCGTCCCAGAAGGCGTTCTCCATCGCGTTGGCGAAGTGCACGCGGGAGGGAGCGCCGCGACCGTCGTTCCAGATGCCGTTGCGACCCAGGACGTTCTTGTAGTAGTTGAACGTCGTCGTGGCGCCGTAGTGGGCGTCCACGGCGGCCGAGGCCCGGTCCGAGACCGCGCCGTTGCCCCAGAGGTCGTCAGAGTCGAGGAACAGGTCACCTGCCGGGCCGACACCGGTGTTGGGGTCACCCAGGTTGTGGGCGTCTCGCGTGTTGTTGCCGTGGGTGTCGGTCAGCTCGTAGCCACCGCCCGTGTGCGCCGCGGTCTCGAGGGTGGCGTCGTAGAAGATGCCGTCGCCCGTACCGGTCTGCACCTCGTCGTAGCTGACGAGGACGGCTCCGGACCTGGCGTCCACGAGGGTGTGCAGCCGCGAGGGCACCTGGTCGGCCCGGACACTCTTCACCAGCACGTCGTAGGCCAGGACGGGCTTGGCGCCGCCGGCCCACACGACCAGCTCACTGGACGGGGACTCGGTCTGCCTGCCCGCGGACCGGCCTTCCGACACCGCCTTGCTACGCGTCACCGTCGGAGTCGTCGACGCGACGGCGACCTTCCCGCTGGCGTTGTAGTGCACGTCCTTTTCCTGGCCGGCTGCGGTCTTCTCGACGATGAGGTCGCCACCGACGACCCGCAGGCCCTTGAAGGTGCGGTCGTAGCGGACGTGCTGGGTGCCGTCACGGTCAGTGAGGACGTTGCGCACCACGAGCTTCTCGTCCTTGGACAGACCCAGCGCTGCGTGGTCCTTGTCCGCGCCGGACTGTGCGGAGGCGACGCTGGCAACATGGGTCGGCGCGGACTGTGGAGCGACTGCTGCCGCGGACAGTGGGGTGGCCACGGCCGCAGCGACTGCGACGCCAAGTGCGGCGCCGGTAGACAGACGGATCACGAAAATCCTCTTCTCGGACATGCGCAGGTGTTGGTTGCCCGCGCTTGGTGTGGCATCGAGTCCCCCTCCAGGGACGGCTCAGGGTTGCCGTGGGCCTCGCGCCGTGCTGACCTAACCGGCCGCCGGAAGATCGGGTCAATGAAACTGGCGAAGACTTTGCCAAATGCGTGGGAACCCCCCGATTGGTACAGATACTAGGCATCCTTTGTCTGCGGTTGCCCAAGACGACGTCAGCCGTATGCCGCCCGGGCTCCTCAGGCGTCCACGGCGTGGATCGCCGTGCTCACGATACGGACGGGCCGCCGAGTCGGGAAGGGTGCGTCCACGAGCACGGCTGCAGCGCGCACGGTCCCGAAACGTAACCGGCCCGGCCACGGTGTCGTTGTCAGACCACTGCAGCGGCGCCACCCCGGCCCGCCCACCACCGTGGAGGCTCGATGTCGCGCCGCACCTCGTCCCACATCCGGTCCGTCGCGGTGCTCGCGGCCGCAACCGTGACCGCTCTCGGGCTCGCTGCGCCCGTTGCCGCCGCCGCGGCTCCGGCAGCCCCGGGCGCGCCGGCCGCCCCAGCCACCTCGCTGGACTCGGTCGACACCTTCTCCGACCTGAAGTTCAGCGTCCCGGCGGGCACGAACGACCTCGGGCAGCCGCAGACCTGCACGATCGACGCGGACCTCTACAAGCCGCACTCCGCGAGCCCCGCGGCGAGGGTCCCAGCCATCTTGACCACCAACGGGTTCGGCGGCAGCAAGGCCGACCAGGCGGGCCTGGGCGAGGCCTTCGCCAAGCGCGGCTACGCAGTGCTGTCCTACACCGGTCTCGGCTTCCCCGACAGCGGGTGCAAGGTCTCGCTCGACGACCCCGGCGTGGACGGCGTCGCAGCCACCTCGTTGGTGACCTTCCTCGGGGGCGGCGGCTCCGCGGCATACACCTCGTCGCAGGTGGGCGGCACTGCTGGCGGAGCCGGCACGGTCGCCGTCGACTTCACGGTGCTCGACAACCCGGCCACCCACGACCCGCGCCTGGGCATGATCGGTGGGTCCTATGGCGGGCAGATCCAGTTCGCCACTGCCRCAGTGGACTCCAGGGTCGACACGCTCGTCCCGCTGATCACGTGGAACGACCTGCGCTACTCCCTCGCGCCCAACAACACGAGCTTCACGAGCGGGGTGACCTATGCCAACTCGAACCCCGGCACCGAGAAGATCGGCTGGAGCGGACTGTTCTTCGGCGTGGGGATCGCCGACGGACTCCAGGGCACCTCCATCGACCCGACCCGCAACGTCGGCTGCCCCAACTTCGTCCTCGAGGCCTGTCAGGCCAAGGCCACGCTCGACACGCTCGGGTACCCCACTCCCACGACGTACCAGCTCACCGACCGTGTGTCGGTCGGCCACTACATCGACAAGGTGAAGGTGCCGACCTTCTTGATCCAGGGCGAGAACGACACCCTGTTCAACCTGCAGGAGGCCGCCGCGACCTACCGCTCGCTCAAGGCGCGTGGCGTGCCGGTGACCATGGCATGGCAGTCCTGGGGGCACTCCGGCGGGACCGGCGCGAACACCGGCGCCGCCCCTGGCGAGCTCGACCTGAGCGGGCAGCACATCGAGGACACCTACCTCGGCCTGCGCATCAAGAACTGGTTCGACCACCACCTCAAGGGCTCCAGCGTCTCGACCGGTCCCGTCTTCTCGTACTTCCGCGACTGGGTCGGCTACACGGGCAGCGCGGCTCCGGCCTACGCCAGCGCGAGCAGCTACCCGGTGGGGACGCGCAAGGCGCTCTACCTCTCGTCGGCCGACGAGCTGGTGTCGTCGAAGTCGTCGATCCTCCCCGGCTCCACGTCCTGGTCCAACCCGGGAGGGGGCGCACCCGCCTCCTACACCGAGGTCTCCGGGCTCGAGGGCCAGGTGGCACTCCCGCAGGGCGTCACGACGCCGTTCGACACCCCTGGCACCTTCGGCGCCTGGTCCACCCCTGCGCAGTCGAAGCCACTCACCATCGTGGGCGCCCCGACCCTGGACGTGCGCTTCGAGTCCCCCGCCGTCGCACTCACCCAGTCGGCCGGCCCGAGCGGTCAGCTGCAGGTCTTCGCCAAGCTCTACGACGTCGCCCCTGACGGCTCGAAGACCCTGGTGCACAAGCTGATCAGCCCGGTCCGTGTGGCTGACGTGACCCAGCCGGTGCACCTCGAGCTGCCCGCGATCGTGCACCGCGTCGAAGCCGGCCACCGGCTCCAGCTGGTGCTGGCGAGCACCGATGCGGCCTACAAGAACGCGTATGCCGTGCAGCCGGTGACCGTGCGCGCGTCACCGCTGGCACCGGCCACGCTCAGCCTCCCCGTGGTGCCCTGAGGAGTGCGGGGTGCACAGCGCGGGCCGCGCGACGCCGGGTCAGGCGTCCTCGTCGGGCCTGACCGCGCCGCGTACCCAGGCCACGATGTCGGTCGTGGTGGCGCCGGGGGTGAAGACCTTGGCAACACCGATCTTCTCGAGCTCGGGGATGTCGGCCTCAGGGATGATGCCGCCGCCGAAGACGACGATGTCGGTGGCGTCGCGCTCCTTGAGCAGGTCCATCACCTTGGCGAAGAGGGTCATGTGAGCGCCCGAGAGGACGGACAGGCCCACGAGGTCGGCGTCCTCCTGGATGGCCGCCTCGACGATCTGCTCAGGCGTCTGGTGCAACCCGGTGTAGACGACCTCCATGCCGGCGTCACGCAGGGCACGCGCCACGACCTTCGCGCCACGGTCATGTCCGTCGAGTCCGGGCTTGGCCACGACGACGCGCAGGGGAGAGTCACTCATGGCCGCAGACTAGCCACTCCGAGGGCGCGACAGGTCCCCCGGGTGGTGAAGACCACCCCACTTCTGGCCACGTGCACCTCACGCGGCCCCTCCGGACGGCCTCTCGTGACACACAGGTGGCCAGAAGTCGGGATGGGTACGGCAGACACGCGGCGAACTTCGGCTGAAATCTCCAAGACCGCCCCTTCAACCAGTACGTTCACCTAGGTCATGTCCCAGAGCATCCCGCGCCCTCACCGACCGGCTGCGCTGCAGCCGCGCACGTCGGCTGGCACTCCGCGCCCCGGCATCCTCACGCGGGCGACGCGTGGCGTCAGGGCCGCCGCCGCAGCCGCCGACGACATCGTGGGAGGCGCAGCCAGGGCGCTGGCGACGCCCACCGGCGCGCTGGGTGCAGCCGTCGAGGCGGCGTGGGTGACGACCCACCTCGCGCTGTACCCCTGGGGCCTGGTCGGTCGCCATGGGCGCGACAGCCAGCTCGGCTTCGGGGTCGAGCACCTGCCACCCATCCAGCGCGGACTGCTCATCTCCGACGTCGAGGCGGCAGGCACGCCGATCCTGCTCGTGCACGGCATGGTCGACAACAGGTCGATCTTCACGTTGCTCAGGCTGGGACTTCGCCGGCGCGGCTTCGGCCGGGTCACGAGCATGAACTACTCCCCCTTCACCGCCGACGTGCGCGTCGCAGCGGCCCAGCTCGCCGAAGAGGTGGAGGCCCTGGTGGCCGAGACCGGCTACGAGCGGATCCACGTCGTGGGGCACTCCATGGGCGGCCTGATCGCCCGCTACTACGTCACCCGGCTCGGTGGCGACGAGCGCGTCCACACCCTCGTGACCCTGGGGACGCCCCACCAGGGCACCTACACGGCATACGGATGGCACAACCAGCTGACCCGACAGCTGCGCCCCGGCAGCGGGTTGATGCGCGAGCTGGACCAGCCGGTGCCCGACTGCCAGACGAGGTTCGTCGTGTACTGGTCCGACCTGGACCAGATGGTCTTCCCGCAGCGCAATGCCGCGCTCACCCACCCCGACCTGAGCGCGCGCAACATCGACCTGCACGGCGTCGGCCACATGTCGCTGCCCATCATCGGGAGCGTGGTCCACGGCATCTCCAGCACCCTGGCGCACCTGGACTCCGAGGGGCACACCCTCACCCCGGGCGTCACCGAGCTCCGTCGACGCGGGTCCTGACAGCGGACATTTCGGATATTCGACGCGGATTTCGGCCAAGTCGATTATGGATAACGAACTGATCACGCTACCCTCTGTGACTCCGTGTCCCCCCGCACGCAAGGTCATCATTTCGTGAGTTCAGATTCCTACTCGGGCCGCCACCGCGCCCCAGGTCGCCACCGCGCGCCTCGTCGGGGACCCCGTTTCGCCAAGAGTGGCTACCTCCTGCCGGGGGCAGCCGCTGCAGCGCTCGTCGTCACCGCGACCGGCGCCACCGTGGCCGAGTCGGCGCCCGCCTACTTCGACCTCAACGGTGCTGGCGCGAAGGCCCGGAGCCAGGACGAGGCCGCTGCCAAGTTCAACCGTCTCGAGGCCGCCCAGCAGCGCGAGGTGCAGGTCACGGCCGTGCAGGCCCGCGTGCTCGAGGCGCAGCGAATCGCCCGCAGCGCCGAGCGCAAGTCCGTCGCGAAGAAGGCCGCTGCCGCCGCCGCGCTCCGCAAGGCCGAAGCCGCCCGCAAGGCGCGCGAGAGGTGGGTCATGCCCATCAACGGCGCGGTCTTCACGTCCGGCTACGGCTGGCGCTGGGGCCGACTGCACGCCGGCGACGACTTCGGCACCCCGGTCGGGACGCCGCTGAAGGCCATGTCCACCGGCACCGTCACCTTCGCGGGCTGGGAGGGTGGCTACGGCAACAAGATCGAGATCGAGTACTGGGACGGCACCGTGTCGGTGTTCGGCCACCTGAGCCAGCTCGAGACCAGCGTCGGCGACAAGGTCGCTCCTGGTGACGTCGTGGGGCTGTCCGGCAACACCGGCCACTCCACCGGCCCGCACCTGCACCTCGAGATCCACCCCGACGGCGGCGCGGCCATCGACCCCGCCCCGTGGCTGCACGACCACGGCCTGCAGTAGCAGTCCCGCACCACCGAGTGATCTCCCGAGGAACCGGTCAGAGCTTCTCGAGTGGGGCGTAGCGCAGCAGGAACCGCTTGACGCCGGTGTCGCCGCCGAAGTCGACGTGCGCCTGCGTCTTGTCACCCTCGCCCTCGGTCTTGACGACCGTGCCCATGCCGTAGCTGTCGTGGGTGACCTTGTCGCCGGCGTGCAGCGAGATGAGCGGGCGGTTGCCGGGCGAACGGACGCCGGGGCGTTGGGCCAGGGTCGCGACGGCAGGCATGCCGGGTCGCCGCGAGGTCGTGGCCGCCTCGGCCCGCTGCCACTCGACGAGCTCGGGCGGGATCTCGTCGAGGAACCGGCTGGCCGGGTTGTACTGAGGTGCCCCCCAGGCTGACCGCACCGCGGCACGCGACAGGTGCAGCCGCTCGCGCGCCCGGGTGATGCCGACGTAGGCGAGTCGGCGCTCCTCCTCGAGCTCCTTGGGGTCACCGAGGGCCCGCAGGTGCGGGAACGTGCCGTCCTCCATGCCGGTGAGGAAGACGACGGGGAACTCCAGGCCCTTGGCGGTGTGCAGCGTCATGAGGGTGACGACCCCGAGGTCCTCGGCCTCCTCGCCGTCGGGGATCTCGTCGGCGTCAGCCACCAGGGACACCTGCTCCAGGAAGTCCTCGAGGCTGGCGACCTCACCGGTCTCGGCGCGCGTCTCGTCGAACTCCTGCGCGACGGCGACCAGCTCGGCGAGGTTCTCGACGCGGGTCTCGTCCTGGGGGTCGCGGCTGGCCCGCAGCTCGGCGAGGTAGCCGGACTTCTCGATGACGGCCTCGAGCAGCGCGCCCACACCCTGCTCGTCGTCGGCGTGGATGGTGCCGAGCTGTTCGAGCAGCCCGGTGAAGCCCTTGATCGCCGCGACGGAGCGGGTGGCGATGCCCGGGGCGTCCTCGGGGCGGCCGAGGGCCGCGATGAACGGGATCCGCTCGCGCTCGGCGAGGGCCGCGACACAGGCCTCCGCCCGGTCGCCGATCCCCCGCTTGGGCACGTTGAGGATGCGGCGCAGGTTGACCGTGTCCGTCGGGTTGGAGATGACCCGCAGGTAGGCGAGCGCATCCTTGACCTCGCGCCGCTCGTAGAACCGCGTGCCACCAACGACCTTGTAGGGCAAGCCAACTCGCACGAAGACCTCTTCGAGCGCCCGGGACTGGGCGTTGGTGCGGTAGAACACCGCGACGTCCTTGGGCTTGACCCCGGCGGAGTCGCCGAGCTCGTCGATGGTCTTGGCGACGAAGGCTGCCTCGTCGTGCTCGTTGTCGCCGACGTAGCCGATGATCGCCGCGCCGTTGCCGCTGTCGGTCCAGAGGTTCTTCTTGCGGCGCTCGGGGTTCCTCGCGATGACCGAGTTGGCGGCCTGCAGGATCGTCTGGGTCGACCGGTAGTTCTGCTCGAGCAGAATGGTCCGCGCGTTCGGGTAGTCCCCCTCGAACTCGACGATGTTGCGGATCGTCGCGCCGCGGAAGGCATAGATCGACTGGTCGGCGTCGCCGACCACCACGAGCTCGGCCGGGCCGACGGACGGTCCGTCACCGACCGGCATACCCGCGCTGCCTGCTGCGCCGCCCACGAGCTCGCGGACGAGCTGGTACTGGGCGTGGTTGGTGTCCTGGTACTCGTCGACGAGGACGTGGCGGAACCGGCGGCGGTAGTGCTCGGCGACGTCGGGGAAGGCCTGCAGGATGTTGACCGTCGTCATGATGAGGTCGTCGAAGTCGAGGGCGTTGGCCTGCCGCAGCCGCCGCTGGTAGCCCGTGTAGGCCTCGGCGAGCATCCGCTCCTGGTGGGTCCCCTCGACCACCTGGGAGGCGAACGTCTCCTCGTCGACGAGCTCGTTCTTGAGGTTGGAGACCTGGTGGCTGAAGGACCGGGGCGGGTAGCGCTTGGGGTCGAGGTCGAGGTCGCGCATCACCATCGCCATCAGGCGCTGGCTGTCGGCGGCGTCGTAGATGGAGAACGTCGACTTGAGCCCGACCTTGGCAGCCTCGCGGCGCAGGATCCGCACGCAGGCGGAGTGGAAGGTCATCACCCACATCGCCTTGGCCCGCGGCCCGACCAGCGACGCCACCCGCTCGCGCATCTCGGCGGCGGCCTTGTTGGTGAAGGTGATGGCCAGCACCTGCCCCGGCTGCACGCCCCTGGCCGCCAGCAGGTAGGCGATGCGGTTGGTGAGCACGCGGGTCTTGCCCGACCCCGCGCCGGCGACGATGAGCAGCGGGCCGCCCTCGTGCAGGACCGCCGCGCGCTGCTGCGGGTTGAGCCCCTCGAGCAGGGTCTCGGGGTCGGTGTGCCGCGTGCTCGCGTCATCGGGGCCGCGGCCCTCAGCGGCCGCCTGGGCCCACGTCGGGACGCCTCGCTCGTCTACCGCCGTCGCCCGGGCAGCCGCAGCCGTCGGACGCGTGCCGGGGGCCGGCGGATCGGAGGGGTCCCCAGGGACAGGGCCCTGCCCGTTGAAGGGAAATAGGTCGTCGAAGAGCGTACTCATGTTGCACCCAGCCTACGTGGCTCCCGTGACAGCACACCGCAGGTGGCATCTGGGTGGTCCGTGCGGCATTTTCGCGGGATGAAGGACACGGGGGGCGTCCCGGAAGAGGTCAATCATCGGCTCGACCCGCCGGCGCTCGGGGTCGCCTACGAGTCCGCGTGGGCAGACTGGCGCGACTCCGGTGAGGCCGCATTCTGGGAGCCCGCAACCGGGGATGGCATCGAACTGGCTGGGTGAGACCTGGCTGGCTGAGCAGGTTCGGTCGATCGACGCTCGCCGACTCTCGCGCAGGGTCGGGGTCATCCCACCGGCGCAGCTGCGCGATCTCGACGACGCGCTGCGGCTCCACCTGGCGCTCTGACCTCCTAGTCTCGGGGTCGTGACCCGGCTCGTCGTCCCGCATGTCCGCTACCAGGACTCCTACCTGGCTGCGGCCGACGAGTTCGCGGCCTCCGGGGAGCAGCGCGACGGCGACGGCGACCTGGCCCAGCCTGCGGAAGAGGGCTACGCGGGATTCGAGTTCACCCGCGAGGGCCTGGACCACCCCGCCGAGTTCGCCCGGTTCGTGGCACAGCGAGTGCAGGCCGCCGACGAGGACGCACCGCGCAGGTCCGGCTGGACCGCCTGCACGTTCCGCTGGATCGTCGATGAGGCCGACGAGTACGTCGGGTCGCTGGCGCTGCGCCACGAACTGACCGAGTACCTCCTGCGCGAGGGTGGCCACATCGGCTACAGCGTCCGTCCGGCGGCCCGGCGCCGCGGCCACGCCCGAGAGGCACTGCGCCTGGCGCTACCCCTCGCCCGCGACGACGTCGGTCTCGACCAGGTGCTCGTGACCTGCCTGGAGTCCAACGAGGCGTCGCGGCGCACCATCGAGGCGAACGGCGGGGCCTACGAGGACTCGCGCAACGGCACCCGCCGCTACTGGATCGCATTGTGAGAGTCGAACCGTGAGCGTCGACCCGCACCCGGTCACGGGTGAGCGGTTCGAGTCGCCGGTGCCGCCGGGCAGCGGCTGGCCGGGCGACCCGGCATCGGCCGCCACGCCGGTGGCGCGCAACGCGTCGCAGACCGATGCGCTCGCCTGCACCTCGCCCGACGTGGCCGAGCTCGATGCCCGCGTCTCGGTCTGCCGCGCCTGCCCACGTCTGGTCGAGTGGCGCGAAACCGTGGCGACCCAGGGCCGCCGGGCGTCGTTCGCCGACCAGCCGTACTGGGGACGGCCAGGGCCCGGTTTCGGCGACCCCGACCCGGAGGTGCTCGTCGTCGGGCTGGCGCCGGCGGCCAACGGCACCAACCGCACGGGCCGCATGTTCACCGGCGACCGGTCGGGCGACTGGCTGTATGCCGCGTTGCACCGCGCCGGGTACGCCAGCCAGCCGCAGTCCTGGGCGAGCGGTGACGGGTTGGCGCTGCACGGCATACGGATCATCGCGGCGGTGCGGTGCGCGCCGCCGGCCAACAAGCCGACGCCGACCGAGCGGGACGCCTGTGCGCACTGGCTGGACCGCGACCTCGAGCTGGCCGCCCCGGGGCTGCGGTCGATGCTCGCCCTGGGGTCGATCGCCTGGGACGCGACGCTGGGCAGCGCGCGGCGGCTCGGCTGGGACGTGCCACGGCCCAAGCCGCGGTTCGGCCACGGGGCCGAGGCAGTCCTGGGCGTGCCCGGGGGACGCCGGGTCCGGCTGGTCGGCAGCTACCACGTGAGCCAGCAGAACACCTTCACCGGCAAGCTCACCGAGGCCATGCTCGACGCGGCGATCGCTCGGCTGGGACCGGTGCCGTGATGGTGCTGCTCGCCGCGCCGCACCTCCGGTTCCACCGGTCGTTCCTCGCGGCCGCCGACGAGTTCCGCGCCAACGGCGAGTCGGCGCACGACGGCGTGCTCAACTGGCCCGCCGAGGGCGACTTCCCCGGGGTGGTGTTCACCCGCGAGGGCCTGGAGGACCCCGCCGAGTTCGCCCGACTGGTGGCCAACCGGCTGGGCGACGCCGAGCCGACGAGCATGCGGCCTCCGGGCTGGACCACGGCGACCTACTGGTGGCTGGAGGACCCCGACCTGGCCGACGAGTTCGTCGGGTCGATCTCGTTGCGACACCACATCGACCACCCGCTGCTGTCGACCGTCGGCGGTCACGTCGGGTACTCGGTCAGACCGAGCGCCCGCCGTCGCGGGTTCGCCGGCGACGCGCTGGGGCAGGTCGTGCCGCTGGCGGCGGCACGCGGCATACCGAGGCTGCTCGTGACCTGCGACCTCGACAACGTGGCGTCCGCGCGGACCATCGAGTCCAACAGCGGTGTCTTCGAGGGCGAGCTCCGCGGCAAGCGGCGCTACTGGATCGCCACCTGAGCGCGACGCCTATGGTGATGGCCATGGCTATCTCGCGCGCCCTCGTCGTCCCCCGCAACGGTGACTCCTCGGTCCTGGAGGTCCAGGAGGCCGAGGTGGCACCGCCCGGTGCCGGCGAGGTGCAGGTCGAGGTCGCGGCGGTCGGGGTCAACTTCATCGACGTCTACCAGCGGCAGGGCGTCTATCCGATCTCCACGCCGTTCGTCTCGTGCTCCGAGGGCTCCGGGACGGTGACCGTGCTGGGCACCGGGGTCGACGACGTCGCGGTCGGCGACCGCGTCGCGTGGGGCGCTGGCCTCGGTGCGGCCGGTTCCGTCGTCAACCGGGCCGCAGAGACGCTCGTGCCCGTGCCCGACGGGGTCGAGCTGGACGTGGCGGCCGCGGCGATGCTCCAGGGCATGACCGCGCACTACCTCGTCAACTCGACGTATGCCGTGGGGCCGGGGACGGTGGCGCTCGTCCACGCCGCGGCGGGGGGCGTGGGGCAGCTGCTCGTGCAGATGGTCACCGCCAAGGGTGGCCGGGTGATCGCGACCGCCGGTTCGTCGGACAAGCTCGAGATCGCCCGGGGTCTGGGGGCGGACGCGGTCATCAACTACCGGGAGTCGGCCGACCTCGCTGCGGAGGTGCGGGCGGCCAATGGTGGCAACGGAGTCGACGTGGCCTACGACGGCGTCGGCAAGGCGACGTTCGACGCCTCGCTCGCGTCCCTGCGACCCCGCGGGATGATGGTGCTCTTCGGTGGCGCGAGTGGTCAGGTGCCGCCCTTCGACATCCAGCGGCTCAACGCGGGTGGCTCGCTCTTCCTGACCCGGCCGACCCTCGGCAACTACACGGCGACGCGCGGGGAGCTGCTCGAGCGCGGCACCTCGGTGCTCGGCGACATCGCGGCCGGACGACTGGCGATCGAGGTCGGCGGGCGCTACCCGCTCACCGAGGCCGCGGCGGCCTACGACGACCTCGAAGCCCGCAGGACGACCGGCAAGCTGCTGCTGGTCCCGTGACCTGACACCGGGGCACGGCAGGATGGCCCCATGGCTCCAGCCACCTCCGCCGTGCCGTGGGTGCTGCACGTCGACCTCGACCAGTTCCTCGCAGCGGTCGAGATCCTGCGGCACCCCGAGCTCGCCGGTGTGCCGCTGATCGTAGGGGGGCGCGGCGACCCGACCGAACGTGCGGTGGTGTCGACCGCGTCCTACGAGGCACGCGAGTTCGGGGTGCGGTCCGGCATGCCGCTCAAGGTCGCGGTGCGTCGGTGCCCCGAGGCCGTGCTGCTGCCGGTCGACTTCCCGGTCTACGAGGAAGCCTCCGCCCGCGTCATGGAAGTGCTCAGGGGTGTGCCGGGTGCGGTCGTGGAGGTGCTCGGCTGGGACGAGGCCTTCGTGGGTGTGACGACCGACGACCCGGTGGCCTGTGCGCAGTCGATCCGGGCGGCCGTGCTCGAGGCCACCGACCTGCACTGCTCGGTGGGCATCGGCGACACCAAGGTGCGGGCCAAGATCGCCACCGACTTCGGCAAGCCCCGGGGCGTCTTCGAGCTGACCCGCGACAACTGGTTCGAGGTGATGGGCGACCGGCCGACGGTCGCATTGTGGGGCGTGGGCTCGAAGATCTCGCAGCGGCTGGCGTCCCACGGCTACCAGACGGTGCGCGACCTCGCCGAGGCCGACGACGCGACCCTGGCGGCCGAGTTCGGGCCCACCATGGGCCCGCACTACGGCCGCCTCGGGCGTGGCGTGAGCTCGGCGACGGTCGACGACACCCCGTGGATCGCCCGGGCCCACGGGCGCGAGACGACCTACCAGGCCAACCTCGTCGAGCCGCAGGAGGTCGAGGCAGCGATCCGCGCGTTGGCCGATCAGGTGGTCGAGGACATCCGCCGAGAGGGTCGGGCCTGTCAGCGCGTCTTCCTCAAGGTCCGGTTCGCGCCGTTCTTCACCACGAACCGGGTCCGCAAGCTGGCCGAGCCGACCTTCGAGGCCGACGTCATCGCCGACACGGCCCTCGCTCTGCTGCACGCGCTCGAGGACGACCGGCCGATCAGGCTGCTCGGGGTCCGGGCCGAGATGGTGCCGCCCGAGGGTGGCTACGTCGACCCGCGCACCACTGGTCGCGGCGGCCCGAGCGCCAGGGCCGCCGGTACGGGCGGCGGCGCGGAGGACACCGCGCCCGGCAGGTGATCGGTCAGTTCCAGAGGGCGGCGACCGCGACGTTGAGCACGCCCAGCGCACCCGACGCCATCACGAGGCCCCAGTTGAGAGGGCCACCACGCTTGGCTCGGCCACGGGCGATCTCGATGCAGGCTGCCGCCGCGATGGCGACGACCAGCTTGACGCCGATCTTGGGGTGGTTGAGGTCCTTGTCGAGCGAGGTGACCGCCTCGGCCAGGCCCACGAGGACCAGACCGGTCAGGACCTGTGCGCGGGCGCCGATCGACATCAGCTCGACGGTGTCGAGACCCTTGCGGGCAAAGGCCGCCCAGCCGCCGACGAGCGCGGCCATGCCCAGCAGGTGGAGCACGACGACGAGGTTGTAGACGAAGTCCATGACGTCACCCTAGCCCGCAGGTCTCGACGCGAGTGCGAGGGATCGCGGGGCCGCGGGCCAGCCCGGACGTCAGAGCAGGCGACGGCCCATCGCCCAGGCCGTGAGCTCGTGACGCGACGAGAGCTGGAGCTTGCGCAGCACCGAGGACACATGCGTCTCAACGGTTTTCACCGAGATGAACAGCTCCTTGGCGACTTCCTTGTACTGGTAGCCGCGCGCGATGAGCCGCATGACCTCGCGCTCGCGGGCCGAGAGGCGGTCGAGCTCCTCGTCGACCTGGGCCACCTCGCCCGCCGCCGCGCCGAACGCGTCGAGGACGAAGCCGGCCAGCCGCGGAGAGAACACCGCGTCGCCGTCGGCGACCCGCTGGATCGCCCGGGTGAGGTCGGTGGCACTGATCGTCTTGGTGACGTACCCACGCGCGCCAGCGCGGATCACCGCGATGACGTCCTCGGCGGCATCCGACACCGACAACGCGAGGAAGCGCACCGGCTGGCCGTCCGCGGTCTCCAGGCCCTTGCAGCCGTGCAGCACGTCGATGCCACCGTTGCCGTTGCCACCGGGCAGGTGCACGTCGAGCAGCACGACCGGCGGCTTGGTCTGGCGGATCACCGCGATGGCGGAGTCCACGTCGGGCGCCTCCCCCACGATCGAGACCGTGGTGCCGAGCTCGGCCCTGACGCCCGAGCGGAACATGCGGTGGTCGTCGACGAGGACGACCTCGACCGGCTTCTTCTCAGGCGTGTTCACGGGTCTCCTCCGAGACGGTCTGGTGGTTCTCTGGGTCGGGCTGGGGCTGTGGGGGGCGCAGGGCCGGCGGGAGGCTGAGGCTGACCTCGGTGCCGTGCTCGAGCCGGCGCACCTTCGCGGCGCCGCCGTGCCGCTCCATCCGCCCGAGGATCGACTGGCGGACTCCGAGCCGGTCCTCGGGGATCTCGCTGACCTCGAACCCCGGCCCGTGGTCGCGGACGAAGGCCTCCACCCCTGAAGGGCCGACCTCGAGGTAGAGCGAGACGGGCGGCGCGCCGTGGCGGACCGCGTTGTGGAGGGACTCGCGGACGGCACGGACGAGGGCCTGGCCGCCGTCGTCCAGCGGCCGGTCCCCCGTCGACACCACCTCGATGGGAGTGCCGTGCAGGTCCTCGACCTCGTGCGCGGCCTCGACCACCGCGGTGGCGAGGGTGGCGTCGGAGTTGGCGGGACCGGCATACAGCCAGGAGCGGAGCTCACGCTCCTGGGCCCGGGCGAGCTGCGTCACGGCGCCGGCGTCGCCGGCCTTGCGCTGGATGAGGGCCAGGGTCTGCAGCACGGAGTCGTGGAGGTGGGCGGCGATGTCGGCGCGTTCGGTCGCGCGCGCGAGCTCGGCCTGCTCGTGGCGCAGGTCGGACCAGAAGCGCAGGGCCCAGGGGGCGGAGATGAGGGCGACGCCGGCGAGGACCGCGAGGACCGCCGCGCCGATGTCCCAGATCGCCGCGAGGGAACGGCCCCGGGTGGCCATGATGACCAGACCGGTGAGCGCCAGGACCCCGCCGAAGGCCAGGCGGGCAACGCTGAATCGCCTTGTCCCGTTTTCGGATCCGAGCCAACGCCCACGCTGGGAGTCGTCGAGCTGCGACCACGCCAGGACGGCGCCGGCGGCCACGACCAGGAGCGGGACGAGGATGCCCAGACGCGCGTTGAGACCGGCGTTCTGGGCGACCACGACCAGGCCGATGCCGAGCATCAACCCGCCCACGAGCAGCACCCGGGTCGCGTCGCGCTCGCCTGAGCCGGTCACCGGTTCGGGCTGGGTGCGGCCGGCCGCCGCGACTGCTGCCGCATCGGCCGGGTCGACGGCCCGGCGACCGGCGCGGACCATCCCGCCCCGGGACTGTGGCGTGAGGGCCCACAGGAAGATGTAGGCCACGAGCCCGGCTCCCGTGGGGATCGAGATCAGCACGAACCCCAGGCGGATCCACCGCACCGGCCAGCCCAGGTGCTGGGCCAGTCCGGCCGACACCCCGGCGATCACCTTGCCCTCGACGGGTCGGGTGAGGGTCGGGCGAGCGGCACGGCGCTCTGCGGCCCTTGCCTCCGCTGGGGGGACGGGCCGCTCGTAGGGAGTCGGCATGTCCTCATCCTGACGCACGAACGACCGGATGCCGAACAGATTCAGGGTGTGCGGACGCTGCTTCAGGGTCCGTTCAGGGTCGACCCTCATGGCAGCGCCCCGTCTGCGCCGACACCATGGATGACATGACGCAGACCCCTGGGCAGACCGCTGGCCCGACGAACCCCACCCACGCCTCCGGCCTCGACCGGTTCTTCGGCTGGATCCGCTCCGTGGACCTTCGCCGGGACGCCGACGACAAGTGGCTGGCCGGCGTGTGCTCGGGCATCGCCACCCGCCTCGGCGTGGACCCCATCGTGATCCGGGCAGCCCTCGTGCTCCTGGTCATCCTCGGTGGCGTCGGCATCACCATCTACCTCATCGCCTGGGCCTTCCTGCCCAACAACCGCGACGAGATCGTCGCCGAGAAGGCGCTGCGCGACGGTGACGTGCTCGGGATCATCCTGCTCGTCATCATCGGCCTGTCCCTCGTCGGTGGCACCGGCCTCGCCGGGGACACCCCCGGGCTCGGCTGGATCTGGTGGGTCGTGGTTCCGATCGGCCTCGTCGTCTGGCTGGTGACCCGCAACCGCGACGGCAAGGCCCGATCGCAGACCCCCTACGGGCCGAACCCCTACGCGACGGCCCCCTATGCGCCCGCTCCCTACGCGCCCGCTCCCTACGCGCCGACCGGGACGTGGGGCGCCGAGGGCGGGTACCCCCAGACCGCCGCCACCGCGACCTCCGCCCCCGCGACCTTCACCCCAGAGACCCAGGAGTATGCCGCCGTGCCCCCCACCACCTACGCCCCCGCGCCCGCGGACACCCCTCCCGGGGGCAGCTACTTCCCGCCGCCCACCCCGACAGCCCCACGGCCTCCGCGCCCGCCCAAGGTGCCCCGTCGCCGTAGCGGTGGCTTCGTGTCCGTGCTGCTCGTCGGCGGCCTGGCCATCGCGGCCTACGGCGCGACGCTGTCGATCCACCGGGCCGCCGACTGGGCCGGCAGCGACGAGACGGTGGCCCTCGCTGCCGCTCTCGGAGTCCTCGGCGCCGGCACGCTGGCGCTCGGCCTGCTGGGCCGACGGGCTGGCTTCACCGGGTTCCTGGCCATCGTGCTCGCCCTCGTCACGTGGACCGCGTCGGTCGTCCCCGACGTCACCTTGGGTGGAGGGATCGGCGAGCGCACGTGGCGTCCGTCGGCCAGCGACAGCACTGCCTCCTACCGCCTGGGCATCGGGTCGGCGGAGCTCGACCTCGCGGGCGCCCAGGACAACCCCGGCACGGCTCGGGAGATCGAAGCCCGGGTGGGCATCGGTGAGCTGAGGATCTACATCCCCTCGAACCTCACCGTCGAGGTCCGCAGCTCCGTCGCCGCGGGCGACATCTCCCGCATCGACACCCCCGACCTCGGACCCATCGCGCGGCCCGGGATCGGCAACGACGGCGACCCTGTCACGCTCGACGGTCGCGACGGCCGCAACATCAGCACGGTCGAGACCTTCGGTGTGGGCAGCCCCGACGTCATCGTGGACGCCCACGTCGGCCTCGGCCAGATCCTGATCGGCAAGGAGTGACCGCCATGACCAACCCCGAAGCACCCCAGGACGACACGACACAGGTGGAGCAGCCAGTGCAGACCGACGCGCCCCAGACCGACACGTTCCAGGCGACCGAACAGACCGAGCAGCTGGACACCGGGGACGACGCCACCCGCGCCATCGAGGTCGACGACGCGGAGCGGCCGGCCGAGCCTGTCGCCCACTGGGCCTCCGACCGGCCGGCCGCCGAGCCCGCCGAGGCCCCTGCGGCTGCCGACGAGGCGGTGTGGCCCCCGACCGTCCCGGAACGCCCGAGCGGCCCGCACGCACCGGCCATCGTGCTGGGGCTGGTCTGCCTGGCCGTGGCGGCCATCGTGCTGGCCCAGGAGGTCGGGAGCCTGAACGTCGACTGGGGTGACGTCGGCCCCCTCGGGATCGTGGCCACCGGCGCCCTGCTCGTGCTCTTCGGGCTCGCGGGTCTGCTCAGCTCACGCCGCAAGACCCAGTGACGCAGGGCTAGGAGGCAAGCCAGCGCTTCATGTGCGGCGCGAACGAGCGGCTCAGGTGGTAGTGGTCGAGCTCGTCGCGCCGCACCCAGCGCACCGCCTCGGTCGAACCGCCCACGTCGTGGACGACGGGCTCGGTCGGCTGCGGGCACCAGGCGGCATACACGATCCGCACCGCATGGAAGTCCTCGAGGCGCCCGCTGGGCGCCCGGCCGATCCAGTGCGAGGTGTGCGCCTCGAGCAGGCGGACCGCCTCGACCTCCTGCCCGCTCTCCTCCCACACCTCGCGGTGCAGGGCGGCCACGGGCGCTTCACCCGGGTCGAGCCCTCCCCCGGGGAGGGTCCACCGCCCGGGGGCGGACGTGAGGGCGGACAGCTCGGTGAGCAGGATGCCCCGGTCGCTGGTCACGACGCCGTAGGCCGCGGCCCGCTGGTAGGGGAGCGCCTCCTCCCCCGGTTCGAGGACCAGGCCAGGGTCGGTGGGCACCGGGTTGTCGACACTCGCAGCGGCGGAGGCGGCGGTGACGGTGTAGGTGAAGACGAGGGCGCCGTCGGCGTCGCGCCCTGCGTCACGCAGCCGTGGTCGTGACCACCCGAGGCGAGCCAGCTCACGGACAGGATCGGCACCGTGCGCGAGGACGAACTCGGCGACCGGCCGACCACCGGCTGCGCGGGCACGGACGACCACGCGGTCGCCGGGGTTGGGGGAATCCACGTCAGTCGTGGGGCTTTCGGTCACGGGGCACCGGCCCGCCGGTACTCGTCCTCGGCCAGGGCGGCGACCGAGGGCCAGTCCTGCGCGGGGGCGACGGTGCGGTTCGTGTCGGTGATCCGTTGGCGCAGCCCAGGGTCGGTGAGCAGCCCGGCCAGTCCCCGGGCGAGGGCGTCGTCATCGTCGCCGAGGAGGCCGTTGACACCGTCGACGACGAAGTCACCGACCCCGGTGTCGCGCCGCGCGACGACAGGCAGCCCGGCCGTGCGCGCCTCGAGGGCGGCGATGCCGAAGGCCTCGAGCCGGGCGGGAGTGAGGTAGATGTCGCTGGCCCAGTAGCGTTCGCGGAGCTGGTCACGCCCCACGCGGCCCGGCATCGTGACCCAGTCGGTCATGTCGTGCTGGGCGGCGAACCGTTCGAGTCGCCCTCGCTCCGGCCCCTCGCCGAACAACGTGAGGCGCATCCGCGGTCCAGAACCCGCCGAGGCAGAGACGAGCTCCCTGGCCCGGGCCGCGACCTCGAGGACTGCCAGGGGGCGCTTGCGCGCCGCGAACCGCATGGCCGCCACCACCTCGACGGGGGCGTCGGTCGCGTCGGTCGCGTCGGCCGGGCGGTCAGCGCGGGGCGGTGGTCGCCACACGCTCGTGTCGATGCCGTTGGGAAACACCCGCACCTCGTTGGCTCGCCCGACCACCCCTTGCACGGAGGCCGCCGCGACACCGGAGACGGCGGACAGCGCAGCACCCTGGCCGCCCCACCGCCGGGCCTGGCCGAGGGCGCGGAAGAGGGGTTGCGAGCGCTCCATCAGGCAGTGCCACGTGATCGCGGTCGGCATCCCCAGCCCCAGCGCCACTCCCGCCATGTCCGTGGCGAACGGGCTCACCACCCCCATGTGCACGTGGGCCACGTCGAACCCACCAGCCTGCAGCCGTCGCCGCACCTCGGGGGGCGCGAACGGGTTGACGGGCAGCTCCCAGGGCAGCCGGATGGCCATCCGGTGGACCGGCACCTCGTCGACGTCCTCGATGAAACCGTGCCGCTGTCCGTGCTCACCGACCGTCGCAGTGAAGACCTCGACCTCGTGCCCGCGGGACCGGAGCTGGGCCGCGAGGTCATGGGTCTGGACCTCGATCCCGCCCAGCCTGGGCAGGTAACAGTCCGTCAGCAGGGCCACCTTCACGGACCTGAGCCTGCCATGCGTCAGGATGGCCCGTGATGACCCACACCCGGAGCCACACTCTCGTGGCCTTCCACGCTCACCCCGACGACGAGGCACTGCTCACCTCGGGGACCTTGGCGCGGGCGGCCGCGGAGGGCCACCGCGTGGTCGTCGTCGTGGCGACGGACGGTGCCCTCGGGCTCGCCTCGGACGCCTATGCCGCTGACGGTGGGTTGGCCGCGCGCCGCCTCGATGAGCTGCGCCGGTCGGCGTCCGCGCTGGGGGTCGCGCGCGTGGTCTTCCTCGGCTATGCCGACAGCGGCATGGGGCCCGAGCTGCTCCCCGACCCGCCCGAGAGGGTCCGCTTCATCCAGGCACCCCTCGAGGAGGCTGCCTCCCGGCTGGCCGAGATCCTCCGCGAGGAGGACGCCTCGGTGCTCACCACGTACGACCGCAACGGCGGCTACGGACACCGCGACCACGTCCGCGTGCACCAGGTCGGTGAGCGGGCGGCATACCTCGCGGGCACGCCACGTGTGCTGGAGGCGACGGTCCCGCGCGACACCATCGCGCGCGCCGTCCGCCTCGCGGCCAAGGTCTACCGCTTCCCACCGGACTTCGACCTGGCGGGGTTCACCCGTGCGTTCAGCGCCCGGTCCGCGATCACGCACCGCATCGACGTGCGCCGGTATGCCGCGGCGAAGCGGGCTTCGATGCGCGCCCACGCCTCCCAGTCGAGTGCGGACGGTGGGGCGGACCGGACACTGGCGGCGTTCCTGCGGATCCCCCGGCCGCTGTACGACCTGGTGTTCGGGCGCGAGTGGTTCATCGACCCGGCCAGACCTGCCGGACTGCCCGTGTCGCACGACATCTTCGAGGGGCTGTCGTGACGAGCGAGTCGGTGGAGACCCACAAGCCGCGGTCACGGGTTCGCACGGTCGTGCAGGCCGCGGTCGGACTGACCCTCGCAGCGGTACTCCTGGTCTACGTCCTGCCCCGGCTGGCCAAGACCAACTGGTCAGACGTGTGGGTGGTCCTGTCGGACGTGCCGCCGACGACGTTCGTCCTGCTGCTCGCAGGGGTCATCGTCGGGCTCTACTGCTACACGTTCACCCTCACCGGTTCACTACCCGGCCTGAAGCACTGGCAGGCGCTCATCGTCAACGTCGCCGGCTCCTCGGTCGGCAACCTGCTGCCGGGTGGCGGAGCGGCCGGTCTGGCGGCGACCTACACGATCTGCCGGTCGTGGGGCTTCTCGCGACGCGACATCTCGACCTCCGCCATCGTCACCGGAGTATGGAACGTCCTTTCCCGCGTGGCGCTGCCCCTCGTCGCGATCTTCGCGTTGTTCGCCGGACGCGACCCCGACGTGCCGCGAGCGCTGGGCGACGCAGCCGTGGCGGGGACCCTGACCGGTGGCGTGATCCTGGCGGTGTTCGTGTCGATCCTGGCCTCGGAGCGCGCCGCCGTCGCCATCGGCCAGGGCGTCGACAAGGTCATCGGCCGGCTCTGGCGACGCCGCACGATGAGCGTGAAGTCGCTCGTCATCGACCTGCGCCTGCGGATCAACGACGTGGTGCGCACCGGCTGGCTCAGCATGACGTTGGGGCTCGTCGGCTTCTTCGGCGTCTACTACCTGCTGTTCCTCGTCTGCATGCACACGACCCACGTCGACCTCTTCTACGGACAGCTGTTCGCCGCCTATGCCATCGGCCGGCTGCTCACCGCCGTCGGGCTGACTCCCGGCGGCCTGGGGATCACCGAGAGCGGCACGGTCGCGGCCCTCGTGGCCTGGGGCGCCAACCCCGCCGATGCCCTGGCCGGCGTGGTGCTCTTCTCGTGCTTCACTCACCTCATGGAGATCCCCTTGGGGGCGATCGGCTGGGCGGCCTGGTCGGTCAGCCCCAAGAAGCAGCCCGTCGAGGACGCCGCCGCGAGCCTGGAGCAGCCGACATGAGCAAGGCCAACGACGCCGGCGAGGGAGCCGACGTGAGCAAGGCCAACGACGCCGGCCCGGGAGCCGACGTGAGCAAGGCCAACGACGCCGGCGAGCGCGCCGACTACCACGTGCGCATGCAGAGGCAACGGCGGGCGCGTGAGTCGGCGAAGGCGCAGGTGCTGCTCGACGAGTTCGTCCGCACCGCCCGCGACCGGGGCCTGGCCACCACTGAGCTGTCGGCCCGCACCTGGCGAGGTCCCCGCCGCTACAGCACGGGGGTGCGCGGTTGGTACCTCCGGATCGACCGCTCGGTCGCCGTCGACTCCGACGGCCGTTACTACGTGCTGCTGGTGCCCCCACGCCCGCTGGCCCGGTTCCGTGGCGTCGAGGTCGACCCGAGCGACCCACCCCTGCAGGTGGGCGAGGGCGCTCGCGACGGCGAGTCGATCGCGCTGTCCGAGCTGATCCGGCTGCGGCTCGAGGCCGGCGACGACTTCTCGACCTGACCGGGAACGGGCCGACTTCTGGCCACCCGTGCCGCACCGGGGCACCCAATCCGGCCGCGCGTGACCGCTCAGTGGCCAGAAGTGCCGGGAGGGTCGAGCAGCAGAGTGCGGTAGCGGCTGAGTGTCGGCTCGGCTGGGTCGTCGCTGAGCAGCCGGAACAGCCCTGCGCGCAGCATCGCCTGCCGGGCGGCACCGCGGGTCCATTCGCCCATGACGCTCGGGCTGGCGCCGTGCCACAGGACCGCGTCGAGCACGCAGACCGCCTCGGCCCACAGGGCAGGGCGCCAGCAGGGCGCCACGTCGATCACCACCGGCACACCCCGGCCGTCGAGGAGCACGTTGCCGGCGAGGTCGGCGTGCACGAGCTGGTCGGGGCCGAGCTCGGTGTCGTCGAGGGCGGCGAGGTGGGCGGCGAGGTGGGCGGCGAGGTGGGCGGCGAGGTCCATGACCAGTGGTCCAGCATGCTCGAGGGGTATGCCGTGCGTGCCGGTCGCGTCCGAGACGGCCCCTTCCGGGACCCTCCCGTCGAAGGCGGCGCGCTCCGCGCGGGCCCACCGGTCGGAGCGTTCCCCGATGCCCGCTGGAGGTGTGGGCAGCGCCGAGGCGAGGCGGGCATGCAGGAGTCGTCCCGTGGCCACCAGGACATCGAGCTCGCGGCAGTGGTGGCTGTGGGGTTCGTAGCGGCTGGCCCCCAGCCGTCGACCACCCACCGCCCGTCGCGCGACGGAATCGGCACGGCTATGCGGAGGGTGCGCGGTGACATGCTGTCGAGCTCGACGGCCAGCCGGGCAAGGAGGGGATTGAGCCACGTGGAGGTGGCCGGGTCCCGCCCCGGCGACAGGACGAGATCCCCGGCTACGACGCTGCCTCCCTGGCCACCGCTCAGCGGCGTCACGTGGTCCGGGACGGCGAACAGGTCGAGGACCTCGGGCGGTGGCTGCACGAGCTCAACGTTTCACACGAGCGGTAGTTGCCGGCGCTGCTGCCCAGGCGGTTGCTCGCGCGGCTGCCCAGCGCGCGCGGATGGGGCTGCCCGTGTCAGCCGAGAGGTGGCCGCGATCCCTTCACCCTCGCGGAGGGGGCGTGGACTGTCAGACCCTGCTGCCATCATTGGTACACCAGTTCGAAGGGGAGTCGTTCGACGGTGAGTCGTTCGAAGGTGAGGCAGGGGGGCGTGCGATGACGGCAGTGTTGGCCGACCGGCAGGGCGGGCTGCCTGCGTTGACCACCGAGGACCTGCGCGAGGTGCTGCGTCGCCTGCCCTCCCTCGACACCGGTGTGGACGACTCCGAGCGCATCGACCAGATCGCACTCTTGGAGTCGATCAAGGCTGCCGCCGCGGGCGCCCAGGCGCGGGTCAGTGCTGCGTTCGCCGACTCCCAGCGTGAGTCGCAGGCGGCCTCGGGCCTGCCGGCTCGCGAGCGCGGCAAGGGCATCGCTGCCCAGATTGCCTTGGCGCGCAGGGACTCTCCGGCCCGTGGCTCCCGGCACCTCGGCTTCGCCCGGGCGATGGTCCACGAGCTCCCGCACACGATGGCCCACCTCGAGGCAGGCCGGGTCAGCGAGTGGCGGGCCACGATCATCTGCCGCGAGACGGCGTGCCTGAGTCCCGAAGACCGGGCCGAGGTCGATGCCGCCCTTGCCCCCGACCTGCCTCGGCTCGGCGACCGTCAGGTCGAGGCCCGGGCCAGGGCGCTCGCGTGCACCATGGATGCTGCCGCGATGGCCACGCGAGCGGCCCGTGCCCACAGTGAGCGCCGGGTGAGTCTGCGTCCTGCTCCCGACACGATGACCCACCTCACGGCCCTGCTGCCCGTCGCCCAGGGCGTCGCGGTCTTCGCCGCGTTGGAGCAGGCTGCCGGATCGGCTCGCGCCGAGGGTGACGAGCGCGGGCGCGGTCAGGTCATGGCCGACACCCTCGTCGAGCGCGTCACCGGTCAGACAGCCGCAGCGGCGGTCCCCATCGAGGTCCAGCTGGTCATGCCAGCAGAAGCCGGCAGTGAGCCGGCCCTCCTTGGCGGACAGGTCCTGCCGGCGCAGACGGCCCGCGACCTCGTGTCGAGCGCCAGACAGGAGGGTGCGCGCCTGACGCTGCGCAGAGTCCTCACGACCGACGATGGCGTCGACCTGGCGGGCATCTCGCCTCGCTCCGAGCCATTCACCACCGCAGGCCACGTGGATCGTCACGGCACCCCTGCCGATCGGACGGAGGTCGGCACGCAGGTCGGCACGCAGGTCGGGACGGACCTGGCCACCGGGACCCCGCCCGGCCCTCCCGAACCGCCAGTTCCGGCCGAACCGCCCGGCCATCTCGAACCGCCCGCCGCGACCGAACCGCCGGGTGCGACCGAACCGCCCGTTCCAGGTGGCGCCGACGTCGCCTCATCGGGGCGCCGGTTCACGGGCGCGGTGCGCCGCTTCATCCTGCTGCGCGACCAGACCTGCCGCACGCCGTGGTGCGACGCGCCCATCAGGCACGTCGATCATGCCCTCGCCGTCCGCGACGGCGGTCCCACGACGGCGGCGAACGGCCAGGGGCTCTGCGAGGGGTGCAACTACGCCAAGGAGGCGCCCGGCTGGCGTGCCCGGACGGTGCGGGCCGGGCCTGGCCACACGGTCCGCACGACGACACCGACAGGTCACACCTACGACTCGACGGCTCCACCCCTGCTGCCGGCGAGGGTCCGCGCAGGGCCGGTGGTCAGCGCGATGGAGAGTCACTACGCAGCGTTGCTGCTCAGCGCTTGAACCTGCTCAGCGCTTGACGAGTCGCCGGACCTGACGGTTGCGTGCCTCGTCGGCGATGGCGTCGTCCTGGGCTTCCGGCTCGAATGGGCGACCCGTGGCCTGCTCGGCGGCGAGCCCGATCAGCGCGTCGGCGAAGACGGGGTTGGCGGGCAGGATCGGGCCGTGCAGGTAGGAGCCGAACACGTTGGCCGTCCGCGCACCCTCGGTGCCGTCGGTGCCGTTGTTGCCCAACCCGGACCGCACCGTGCCGAACGGCGCCTGCCCCGCACCGAGAGTCGTCGAGCCGGAGTGGTTCTCGTAACCCACGACGTCACCGAACTCGGTCTTGAGCACAACCGGCCCGATCATCCGCTTGGCGTTGCCCTGCGTGGTGACGTCGAGGATGCCCAGCCCCGGCAGCCGCTTGCCGTCGACGGTGATGAACGCGTTCCCCAGCAGCTGGTACATCCCGCAGATCATCAGCATCGGCGTCCCGGCATCGGCGAGGGCACGCAGCCGGTCGGCGATCTGCTCGAGATCCGCCTCGACCCGCACCTGACCGGAGTCCTGACCGCCGCCACCGACCACGAGGTGGGCGACCTCGGGGAACTCGCCGCCCGGGTGGTGCTGGTGCACGACGGGGCTGTACCCGTGGCGCCGGATCCGCGCCGCCAGCGTCCGCGTGTTGCCGAGGTCGCCGTAGATGCTCATCTCGCGCGGATACAGGTGCACCACGTGGATCGCGCCCTTGCCCGCGCGGTCGGCGTCCGGCACGCGCGCCGAACCCACCGGCTCGCCGGGGATGTGGACGTCCTGCGGGTATGCCGCGGAGTCACCCGTCGCGGTCATGACGCCTCCTCGCCGATGTCGGGCAGGTCGTAGCGGGAGGCCAGGGTGCGGCGCAGCGCCATCATCGCGGTGTAGGTGCAGAAGATCCGCTTGGGCTCGTCGGGGTGCCTGGCAAGGAACACGTCGAGCGCTCCGTCGAGGTCGGGCTCCACGCCCGTCACGGGCACGTCGTCGTACTGCAGTCGCAGCGCCATGTCGTAGCCGCGCACGCCGCTGGTGATGGTGACGCCTCGGGTCCGCAGGCTCTCGAAGCTCACGTCGTAGAGCCACGAGACGTCTCGACCGTCGGCGTAGTTGTCGTTGATCGCGATCATCGTCGCGACCGGGGTCGAGCCATACGTGCCCAGCGCCACCGTGAAACCGGCCGGGTTCTTCACCAGGACCAGCTCGAGGGGCTGGCCGTCGACCATGACCACCTCGCCGCGACCGAACGGCGGCGTCACGGCGCGCAAGGCCTCGGCCGCCGCGGCGGGATCGAACGCGTCGCCCAGCAGCATCCGGGCCGTCGCCGTCGCAGCGGTGGCGTTGATCATGGCGGCCAGCCCGCGCTGCTGGAGCTCGAGCGGCCCGACCGTGCCCCTGCCCGGCCCGACGCTGCCGCTGCCGAACACGACCTCGAAGGTGCGTTCGTCCGAGGGTTTGAGCAGCCCGTCCTCGGGACCTGCCACCGGCGGCACGAAGTCGTCGTCGAACCGCACGTCCTGCTCCTGCAGCTCGGGCAGCCGGTCCGCGATCGAGGCGTCGACCCCGAAGTAGTGCACGGCCACCCCGTCAGCCACCCGGTCACGGATCCGCGAGACGAACGAGTCGTCGAGGTTGAGCACCACCCCCACCGTGGTCTGCTCGGCGAGCGACGCGAGCAGCTTGGCGGTGTGGTCGATCTCGGCGAACCGGTCGAGCTGGTCACGGGCGACGTTGAGCAGCAACGCATGGGTCGGCCGGACGGCGGCGGCGAACTTCAGCGCGTGGGCCTCGTCGAGCTCGAGCACCGCCATGTCGGCCTTGAGCCTGCCGCGGACGGGCAGCTCGCCGAGCATCGAGGAGATCACCCCGCGGGTGAAGTTCGAGCCGGTCGGGTTGGTGAAGACGGTGCGCCCGTGGGCACGCAGGACCGCGACCAGCATCTTCGTGGTCGTGGTCTTGCCGTTGGTGCCCGTGACGACCACGATCCCGCCGGGCACGCCGGCCAGCGCGTGCGCGAGGAACCCGGGGTCGATCCGCTCGGCCACCAGGCCCGGGAGCGCCGAGCCACCGCCGCGCAGGCGGGAAGCCGCCCGCGCCGCCTTGCCCGCGACCACCGCCGCCGTAGTCCTCAGCACGCCCCAAACCCTAACCGCCCGCGGCGCGGCCGCGAGCACACGGCATACCCAACGCAGTCAGGTATGCCGCGCGGCGGCTCACGCACGCGCTGTCGCCGTGGCGTTCAGGAGCCCATCGGCGACATCGCGGGCGCGGAGTCGTGGGCCGGGACGGTGAGGCCTGGGAGCGCGTCCGGTGCGGCGAGGACGAGGACGCCCAGGGCGAGGAGGACTGAGGCCGTGCCGTAGGTGGCGGTGCGGCGCCACGGCAGGATCTTCTCGACGGCGATGAACCCGGCCACGATCGCCATCCAGGTCACGCTCATCACGCCCAGTGCGAAGAGCGACGCCATCAGGGCCCAGCAGCAGCCGACGCACCACGCGCCGTTCTTGGCTCCCATGCGCAGCGCGCCTGAACAGCCGCCGCGCCAGGAGCCGAGGAGGGTGCCGAGGGGGCTTCGGCACTTGCCGAGGCAGACGTTCTTGAGCGGGGTCAGCTCGTAGCCCGCCGCGAGGATGAGCATGCCTCCCGCGACGACGCGCCCGGCGCGATCCCACGCCAGCCCGCCCCCTGCCGCGCGGCTTGCCGCCAGCCCGATGAGGAAGGCGACGACGCCGGCACCGAGCCACGTCAGGAGGTAGCCGGCAGTGAAGACGAGAGGCTTCAGTCGGGACGTTCCGCTCATGCGCGCGTAGAGCGCGATCGTCGGGGCGACCGACGGGAACATCATCGCCGCCATCATGACGACCCAGACGCCGAGGAACCAGCCGAAGGTGCCGAGGCCGGTCCACGGGCCGTCGTCCATGCCGCGCATCTGCTGGACGGTCCACCACCAGGCGGCGCCGGCGAGGGCGAAGAGGACGACGACCAGCCCCCAGTGGGCGCGACTGGCGGCGAGCGCGGTAGTGGCCGACCCGGAGTCGGTCATTCGCTCAGGCGGTCCACGCGAAGTCCGACTTCGAGAGACCGGTCTTCCCTTCGTACTCGATGCCGAAGGCGTTGATCCTCGACCGCTTGGCCTCCGCCATCGTCAGGTCGGAACCAGCGGGGTGGAACATGCCCGAGAACTTCACCGGCTCACCGGACTCCACCCCGAACGGCACGATGTCCCCGATCTCGAAGTCGATGACGTCGCCGACGCGGACGCTGTGCCGCAGCCCGTCGTCCTCGACGTCGATCGTCGCGCGCTCCACGCCCAACATCTCACCGATCAGCGGCGCGAGTCCTGCCATGGGCCCACCCAGCTGGCCGCTGAAGACCTGCACGAGCTGGTCGAACTGCGCGTCTGACGCGGCATCGACGAACACCCCGACCCGCCAGTTGCCCTCGGTCATCACTTTGGGCGTATCGGCGATCAAGGCGACCTTGCACCCTGCGATGTCAGTGCTGTCGACGGCTCCCTGTCTGATGTTGAAGACAAGGGTCACGCGACAGAAGTCGTAGGTGGCTCCGTGATCCAGGGACAGGTTGCACGGGCACATGAGCTCGCACGAACAGGTCTCGACGTAACTACCCGCCAGGTTCCACGACATTGGACCCTCCTTGCCCCAGAGCCCCAGTCTCCCGCCGCATTTCGGGGGCGTCAACGGGCTCGGACGCCGGCATCAGAACTCGTGGTGAACCGTTCGGCGCCTCGTGCGCGACAGTACTTGGTATGGCAACAACCCTCCCTTCGGACGTCGACCTCGTCGCCGCCATGTCCGAGCGGGACGAGGGTGCGCTCCGACTGCTCTACGAGCGGCACGCGGGCTGGATCTCGAGTCGGCTGCGTCGGCGCTGTGTCGACAGCGAGGTCGTGGCCGACGCCCTGCAGGACACATTCGTGGCAGCCTGGGACGCCGCCGGGAAGTTCCGCGCCGAGGGCGAGGTGGCCGCCTGGTTGTGGGGAATCGCGGTCCACCGCTTGATCAGTCGCCTACGAACCAGAAGCGCCCGCGGACCACGGCTCGGACCGGCGTTGCTGCCGCACGACGCCGTGGACGAGTCCGCCGAGGAGCAGGTGCTGTTGGCCATCGAGTACTCCGATGTCGGGAGCGCGCTGGCCCGGATCTCGCCTGAGCTGCAGGTGGTACTCCAAGCCACGGTGCTGGACGGGCTGACCACCCGGGAAGCCGCACAGCTGTTGGGGATCCCGCAGGGGACCGTGAAGACACGCCTCGCCCGAGCGCGGACCAGGCTGAGGGAGGAACTGGGATGACTACCGACCGTGGGGCCTGGCATGTCGACTCGGACGCTTTGCGGGCGTTGGTGGAGGGCCGCCTGGGCCCGGTGCTGGCAGCCTCCATCGAGGCGCACGTGATGGGGTGCGACGGCTGCCGGACGGCGCTGAACGCCGTGGAGTTCGACCGGGTGGAGGAAGACCTGGAGCGCGTGTGGACGGGTGTCCGTGACACCATCGAACCCGCTCCATCCGGGGTCGTCGAGGGGTTTCTCGGGCGGCTCGGCTTCCGGTCCGAGCAGGTGCGACTGCTTTCCGCGGTCCCCTCCCTGCGGGCCAGTTGGCTCATCGGCGTCCTCGTGGTGCTCCTCTTCGCTGGTGTCGCGGCCACTTTCGGCGGTGATCGGGGTCTGGCCGTCTTCCTGCTGGCGGCGCCGCTGGCTCCGGTGGCGGGTGTGGCGATGGCATTTGGCGGCGACGCCGATCCCAGCCAGGAGATCGTCGGCACCACGCCCTTCTCCTCCGTCCGCTTGCTGCTGCTGCGAACGGCTGCCGTGGTTGCCACGTGCGTACCGATCGCCGCCCTCGTTGGGCTCCTGATCCCCGGACCGGACTGGCTGTTCCTTGCCTGGCTCACTCCGGCAGCCGCCTGCGTCGCGGTCACCCTGGCGCTCTCGCCCTCCGTTGGTCTCACCAGCTCGGGCACCATCGTCGGCGTTGTCTGGACCTTGTTCACCGTGGCCACTGCCAAGAGCCAGGGCGATCCGCTGGCAGTGGTCGGCGCGACGAGTCAGTGGGTCTGCACGGCGCTCCTTCTCGTCTCGGCCTCTGTGCTCGTCACGAGGTTCCACCTCATCGACCTGCCGAGGAGGCAGTCATGAATGCACGCACACAGACCGTCGAGCTCACCGGCGTGGGAAAGCGTTTCGGGCGCACCGTGGCTCTCGACGGCATCAGTCTGGGTTTCGAGCCCGGCATCACCGGGCTGCTCGGCCCCAACGGCGCCGGCAAGACCACCCTCCTCCGGATCCTTGCCACCGCCCTCGCCCCCGAGAGCGGACGCGTGAACGTGCTGGGCAACGACCCCAACGCCCCGTCCGGCCGCTTGGCGATTCGCCGCCACCTCGGCTATCTACCTCAAGAGGCCGGTTTCCCCCGTGGCTTCACCGCCTTCGGGTTCATCGACTACTTCGCCATCCTCAAGGAGTGGACCGATCGAGCGACCCGTCACGCCGAGGTGCGACGCGTGCTGGGCCAGGTCGGGCTGGAGGACGTGGGCACCAAGCGCGTCCACGCCCTGTCCGGGGGTCAGCGGCGACGGCTGCTCCTGGCTCAGGCGCTGCTCGGCGAACCCCGGTTCCTGGTGCTCGACGAACCCACGACCGGTCTCGATCCTCAGCAGCGGGCCAGGCTTCGCGACATCCTGTCGACGGCGGGCGAGACGGCGACCGTTGTCCTCTCCACGCACCAGACCGAGGACGTGGCAGCTGTCTGTGGACGTGTCGTCGTGATCGACGCGGGTCGCGTTCACTTCGACGGTTCCGTCGCCGCGCTGGTGTCACGAGCTGACGGACGGGTCTGGTTGGCGGACACGCGTGATCCCGGGGCCTCACACTCCTGGCGGACCGGCACCGGCCGGTGGCGCTACGTGGGTGAACGGCCGCCGGGTGCCGTGCCGGCCGAGCCCACGCTGGAGGACGCGTACCTGCTCCTCGTGGGCGACCGCGCCCTCGAGACCGTACTGGAGGGTGCGTCATGACCACCACTACGGCACACCCGGTCCGGAAGCAGTCCGAGTCACTGCTGACGCTCGCCAGCGCCGACGCGCTGCGCTACGCCCGGCACCCGCTCTACCTGCTTGCCACTGGCGTCCTGCTGTTCTCCCTTGCGCGAGGCGTCGTCACCCAGCACCCGACCAGGATCGGGATCGAGGAGACCCTGGCCCCTGCCTTCCTGCTGGGGGTCTTCGGCTTCGTGGTCGCCCACCGGCTGACCACGTCGTTGCGCCGGACCGCCGATCTGGCGGAGACAGCCCCCGTCACCAGCCAGCGACGGACGGTGGCGCTGTGCCTCGCCTGCCTGCTGCCGATGGCGACCGGCGCATTCGTCGTCCTGGCGCAGGTGGCTGCAGCCTCGGTCTGGCCACCCACCCTGCCCGGCGGCCACGTGGCCTGGTTCGGGTACGAGCCGGACTCCGCCGTCTGGGGGGTGCTGATCGGCGACGTCGTGCTGGCTGCGCTCGGCGGTCCCCTGCTCGGGGTGGCGGTCGCCCGATGGGCACCGTTCCGCGGGTCGGCCCTGCTGGGGATGATCGTGCTGACCTCGGTGGCGGTCCTCGCTCAGGTGGTGCCCAGCCCGTGGTACGCCTTCTCGCCCTGGGTGATCTTCAGTGATGGCCACGTGGTGGGCGGGGAGTACCAAACCTCGTCGATCATCGACACGGTGGCGCCGCTGTGGTGGTGTGGCTATGCCGCGTGCCTGTGCGGGTTGGCCGGCGTTGCCGCCCTGCTGCGCGACCCCGGGCACCGTGCCCGGCTGCTCGCGGCTGGCGCAGGCCTCGCCGTGGTCGGCGTCGCCTTTGTCCTCGTGGCCGTGTCGTGACCCGCGGGTCGGCCAGGTGGCTCCTGCCCCTGGCCATGCCAACCGCCTGCGGCGCAGCCGCCCTGATCCTCACGCTCACCTCGACGCTGCTGCTACGCGGTGGCGAGGTGCCGGTCTTCCTGGCCCACCTCGTGGTCGTCGTGCTGGCCGCGGGGACGGCGTACCTTCTCGACGACCCCGCCGCCGAGGCGACTGCCGTGGTGCCCAGGACGCTGCTGAACCGCCGACTACGAACACTGCTTCCAGGATTGGGGGTGACCGCGCTTGCACTGACCGCGGTGGGTGCCGTTCTGAGTTCGCGGTCGCCGTCGCTTCCGCTGGGGCTGCTCGCCTGGGAGACACTGGGTCTGGTGGGATTTGCAGTGGCGCTGGCAGCCACCTTCTTCAGACTCGGCGAGCCAGAGCCCGGGAACCTCGTAGCGGCCCTGTTGGCCCTGGCTGTCCTCGGTGCGTTGTTCGGCCAGTCCGCCTTGCCGGTGGATCTGCTCGTCACCGGACGGCCCAGCCGAGCGCTCGGCGCCGGTTGGTGGGGGGCGGCGACAGCCGCATCGGCCGTGGTGCTGGTGCGGAGCTCACTCGCCCGCGCGACCACGTCTCGCAGCTGAAGGTCAGTCGGGCGAGGTCTGCAACCGATCGACATCCTCGTTGGTCCTCAGGACCACCAGGACGACGACAGCAAGGGCGATCAGCGGAACCACGAGCGTCCACATGGTCGCGAGAACACCGGCAAGGCAGCCCGTTGTGACGAGGAGAGCGCACAGCCGTGGGCGATGACGGAGAGCCAGGGTTCCGACCAAGATCAGGACGCCGCCACCGACGAGGGATCCGAACCAGAACGCGATCCCTCCGTCCCCGGTGACGATCGCGCGCGTCGTCTCCGCGAGACCCGCGACGACGTACAGCCCTCCCAAGCCCACCGCCAGGATGTCAGTGAGCCTTCGCCGGGTCATGCCTCATTGTCTGACCGCTGGAGTGCAGTGGCAACGTCGGTGGAGATGGAGCAGGTGCCTGCTGTCGGCATCAATGCAGCCTGCGCGGACGCCTGGCGGATCACCGGGAGGACGGGCTTCGGCACGGCGGTCTTGACCGTCAACCAGCCGGGCTACAACTCGCCGGGGGCGGTCCCGAACGTCACGGCGAACCGGCCCTCGTGCTCGTCCGCTTTTGTGAGCCCATCCTCGGGGGCAGTGTCTCAACCGCCTCGGTCTCCATCGCGGCCAGCTGACCGCTCGCAACGCACATCTCAACGGGGGCCGGTCCTGCGACCGGCCCCATCCGCGCGTCATCCCCATCACGGACATGGAGGTATGCCGGCCGGTCCCAACACGTCCGCGGCGCCGCGCCATCTTCCCAGCCATCGCCCCTCTGGGGCGCATGATGGGCGAATGCTCACCTCGAAGGACGTCATGAGCAAGACGCTCACACCCACGCAGTTCCACACCGGGTATGACGAGCGCGAGGTCGACGACTTGCTGGACAAGGTCGTTGCGGCCCTGCGCTACTACGAGCAGGGCGGTCGACCGGGCCTTCAGGCGCCGGCCCCGCCGACCCAAGGTCACCGCTTCACGTCAACGAAGTTCCGTCGCGGGTACGACCAGGGGGAAGTCGACGACTTCCTCGACCAGGTGAACGAGGCCTTGCACTACTACGAGCAGGGCGGTCGGCCCGATCCGCAGGCCCTGGCATCCCTGGTAGGGGCCGAGCCGGAAGGGCTTGGTCAGCGGGCCCTTCGCTGGCTCCGTGGAGACCCACGCCCCTGACTAGGTCACTACACCTGGGGGCGGCCCGCGGCCGCGGAACCACTCCTCGGTGTGATCGCCCACCCATTGCTGGTTGAAGTACCGACCCGATGTCGAACGAGGCGCACGGCCTCCAGCGGCCTCGTTCCGGCGTCGGACCGTCAGGGTGGGTCGCCCGCCCAGGTAGGAGCATCGCGGGGACCAGTCGGAGGGCTCAGCCGCCCAGGGACGCCTTGACGTCGGAGGCGTAGAGGCCGGAACGCTCCTGCCCCGACAGCTCACCGATCGCGTCCATGGTGGCGTCCGTGATCGCCCGCAACAGGGCCGCTTTCTGGAACTGAGCGGACAAGCCCGCCACATCCACCGGCACACCGAACTTGACCGTGACCTTCGCGGGACGGAAGCCGTTGGACCCCGACGGCTGGACGTGGTCGGTGCCGATCACGGCGCACGGCAACAACGTTGCCCCCGTCGAGAGCGCCATCCGCGCGACACCGGTGCGGCCGCGGTGCAGGCGGCCGTCGGGTGAGCGGGTGCCTTCGGGGTAGACGCCGAACGCCTCCCCCTGGCGCAGCACGTCCTCCGACATCTCCAGCGACGCAGCTGCCGCCCGCGGGTCGGAACGGTCCACCGGGATCGTCCCTGCGGTGGAGTGGAACCACCGCACCGCAGCCCCACGCAACCCGGAGCCCTGGAAGTACTCGGCCTTGCCGAGGAAGTGGACCTGCCGACCGGAGGCCAGCGGGATGACGATGGAGTCGATGAACGACAGGTGGTTCGACGCGACGATGAGGCTGCCATCGCGGGGGACGTTCTCGCGGCCCTCGACGTGCAGGCCGGTCAGCAGCTTGAGCGGCGGCCCGATCAGGACGTAGCGCATCACGGCCCGGCTCACCGCGTCGTTGACGCTGGCCGTGCTCAGACCACGCGCCCTACCTGGCCGCACGCACTACTCCCACTCGATGGTGCCCGGCGGCTTGCTCGTGATGTCGAGCACGACCCGGTTGACCTCGCGGACCTCGTTGGTGATCCGGGTCGAGATCTTGGCCAGCACGTCGTAGGGCACTCGGGTCCAGTCGGCGGTCATGGCATCTTCGGACGACACCGGACGCAGCACGACGGGGTGACCATAGGTGCGCCCATCGCCTTGCACCCCAACGGATCTCACGTCGGCGAGCAGCACCACGGGGCACTGCCAGATGTCACGGTCGAGCGCTGCCGCTGAGAGCTCCTCACGGGCAATGGCGTCCGCCGCGCGCAAGATGTCGAGCCGTTCGGCGGTCACCGAGCCGACGATCCGGATGCCGAGTCCGGGACCGGGGAACGGCTGGCGCCAGACGATCGCCTCCGGCACCCCGAGCTCGAGCCCGACCTGGCGGACCTCGTCCTTGAACAGCGACCGCAGCGGCTCGACGAGCTTGAACTGCAGGTCCTCGGGGAGCCCCCCGACGTTGTGGTGCGACTTGATGTTGGCCGCGCCGGTGCCCCCACCGGACTCGACGACGTCGGGGTACAGCGTCCCCTGCACGAGGAACTCCACGGGGTGCTCGGAGTCCCCGCGCGTGCCGACGACGTCGCGCGCCGCCTGCTCGAACACCCGGATGAACTCACGCCCGATGATCTTGCGCTTCTCCTCCGGGTCGGACACCCCGGCGAGCGCGGACAGGAAGCGCTCGCGCGCGTCGACGACGACCAGGTCGACACCCGTGGCCGCCACGAACTCCTTCTCGACCTGCTCGGCCTCACCGGAGCGCAGCAGCCCGTGGTCGACGAAGACGCAGGTGAGCTGGTCGCCCACGGCCTTCTGCACCAGGGCCGCGGCCACCGACGAGTCGACGCCACCGGACAGGGCGCACAGCACACGCGAGTCGCCGACCTTGTCGCGGATCGACTCGACGAGCTCCTCGACGACGTTCGCGGCAGTCCAGTCTCCCGAGAGCCCCGCGCCGCGGTAGAGGAAGTTCTCGAGCACTCGCTGCCCAAAGGTCGAGTGCATCACCTCGGGATGCCACTGCACGCCGTAGAGCCTGCGCGAGTCGTCCTCGATCGCAGCGACGGGCGCGCCGGCAGTGGAGGCGGTGACCGCCATGCCGGCGGGCGCCTCGGTGACCGAGTCGCCGTGGCTCATCCAGACCGACTGCTCCAGGGGCTGGCCGTTGAAGAGCGTCGACTCGGTGTCGGAGATCTCGGCCGGCGTCGCGCCGTACTCCCCCAGCCCCGTGTGGGCCACGGTGCCGCCGAGCGCCTGGGACATCGCCTGGAAGCCGTAACACATGCCGAACACCGGCACCCCGGCCTCGAGCACGGCTCGGTCGAGACCAGGTGCGCCATCGGCATACACGGAAGATGGGCCCCCCGAGAGCACGATGGCCGCCGGGTCCTTGGCCAGCATCTCGGCCGTGCTCATGGTGTGCGGCACGACCTCGCTGTAGATCTTCGCCTCGCGCACGCGCCGCGCGATCAGCTGGGCGTACTGCGCGCCGAAGTCGACGACGAGCACCGGGCGCGCCTGCAGGGGCGTGGCCGGCTCCTCCGAGCGTTCAGCGTCGGGTGCCTCGACCCGGTCGTCGTCCTGGGCCTGGGTCACCACGTCGGCGGCTGCGGGGTCGCTCACGCGCACAGGTTACCGGCGGGCTGCTGCCAGCCGCGCCTCGGTCTCACTCGCGACCACGCGCTCGGCCCAGAACGACAGGAACGGCACGACGCCGGCGAGCATGACCAGCACCATCCGACCGAGCGACCAGCCCACCTTGAAACCGAGGTTCGCCGTGGCGACCAGGTAGACGATGTAGATGAACCCGTGCGGCTGCGGCCACCAGTCGAGCCAGTCCTTGGAGAAGCCGTACTTGAGGATCATCTCGGCGACGAGGATCAACAGCCCCGTGCCCACGACGAACGCCATCACCTTGAAGAAGCCGAGGGCCTTGCGGGCCGCCTCGACGTCCTTGATCTCACTCACACGGGTCTCACTCACGCTGGGCATCCTCTCGCACCATCCTGAACCACATGAACGCGGCAAAGCCGCCGAAGATCCACCACTGCAGCGCGTATGCCGCGTTGCGCCACTTCAGCCCGCCCGTCACCTCTGGTGGCGGCACCCTCTCGAGCCCGGCTGGGGCCGAGATCGCGACGCCGCTGGGGGCTCTCTCCGTCTGGGCGAAGACGAACGCGTTGTAGAGCTCGCCGGGCCACTCGTTGACGAGCAGCGAGAAGTCGATCGACCCGCGCGCGGGTCGCGGCCAGGGCGGCACACCGGTCGGCGCCGAGGCCGGTGCCTCCCCCGGCGCCAGCGAACCGTCGACGGTGACCGCGCCCGTCGGTGGCTCGAGCGGCTGGGTGACGTCGGGGACGAAGCCGCGCACCACCGCGAGCCGGGCGCCGGTCTCGGTGACGTCGAGCGGCGTCACGACCCAGTAGCCGGTCCGTCCCCCGAGCCGGCGGGGACCGACGAGGAACTGGTCGGCCGCGGCATACGTGCCGATCGCGGTGACCGCACGGTTGGACTGGGGGTTCGGGAAGGCCTGGTGCGGGTGGACGACGCTGTCGATGAGGGCCGGACGCGCCTCGTGTGCCTTGCGCAGGGCGTCGGCGAGGCCCTTGTCCTGGGCCACGTGCAGCTGCCAGAGCCCGAGCTGGGTGCAGGCGGCGATGATGACGAGCAGGAGGGCGAACAGGCCCAGCCACCGGGGCTTGAGGGCGGTTCGCAGCACCGGGTCAGGCTACGGGACGCCCGGAGTCGTCGAGGACCGACCGGGCGGACGGAAAATCGGTGTCGGAGCGTCGGCGCCGCGGCCTACGGTGGGGACCCTGATGCAGACCATCCCGTTCCCCGACCCGGGCCGACCCGACACCCGCAGCACGATGCGGTTCATGCTCTGGGTCGGTCGGCAGCAGTGGCGCACCCAGGTGCTCGGGATGCTGGCCGGCATGGCGTGGATGCTGGCGATCGCGCTGGTGCCCGCCGCGGTCGGCAAGGGCGTCGACGACGGCATCGTCCCGGGTGACCTCGGTGGCCTGGTCCGCTGGTCGCTCGTCCTGATCGGGCTCGGAGCGGTCTGCGCGGTCACGGCGGYGATCCGGCACTACTTCGCCGTCTACAACTGGTTGTTCGCGTCCTACCGGGGTGCGCAGCTCACCGCCCAGGGCGCCGAGCGGGCCGGGCCGGCGCTGACCCGGACCATGCCCTCGGGCGAGGTGGTCGCGGTCTTCGCCAACGACGTGATGCGTCTCGGCGGGCTCTACGACGTGATGGGTCGGTTCTCGGGCGCCGTCGTCAGCTACGCCGTCGTGGGAGCGATCCTGCTCGCGGCCTCCCCTGCGCTCGGCTGGCTGGTGCTGCTCGGTGGCCCGGTCATGCTGGCCAGCCTCAGCCTCATCGTGCGGCCCCTCCAGCGACGTCAGGCCAGGCAGCGCGAGGAAGCCGGCAAGCTGACCACGCTCGGCGCCGACACGGTCGCCGGACTGCGGGTGCTGCGCGGCATCGGCGGCGAGCAGACCTTCCTGCGCCGCTACGAGCAGCAGTCCGCCAGGGTCCGAGAGCGCGGCTTCCAGGTGGCAGGCATCCAGGCGGCGCTGGACTCGGCAGAGGTGCTCATCCCCGGCATCTTCGTGGTCCTCGTGACCTGGCTGGGCGCTCGTGAGGCGGTCACCGGCGACATCACGGCCGGCCAGCTCGTCGCGTTCTACGGCTACACCGCGTTCCTCACCATGCCGCTGCAGACCGCCATCGAGGTGGTCGACCGCGGCATCCGGGCACAGATCGCGGCCGGCAAGATGCTGCGGGTCATGGCGGTCCAGCCCGACCACGATGCCTCTCGACCCGGAAGCGCCGCCGTGCCCGCCGACGACGCCGACCTCGTGGACCCCTTGTCCGGCACCGTGGTCCGCGGCGGGCTGCTGACGGCCATCGTCTCGGCGCGACCCGAGGAGTCGGCCGCCGTGGCCGACCGGCTGGGTCGGCACGGTCCGGGCCCGCACCAGACGACGTGGGGCGGCACCCGGCTCGACGACCTGTCGATCGCCGACGTGCGCCGTCACATCGTCGTCAGCGAGCCCGACCCGCGGCTGTTCACCGGAGTCCTGCGCGAGCAGCTCGGAGGCGACTCCGACCGCGAGGTCGTGGCAGCCCTCACGACCGCGAGCGCTCTCGACGTGCTGGATGCCGTCCCGGACGGTCTCGACGGCACCGTCGAGGAGCGCGGCCGCTCCTACTCGGGCGGTCAGCGGCAGCGGCTCGCCCTGTCGCGGGCCCTGCTCACCGAGGCGCCGGTCCTCGTGCTGGTGGAGCCGACCAGCGCGGTCGACACCCACACCGAGGCCAGGATCGCGGTACGCCTCGCCGCGCACCGTCGCGGGCGCACGACCGTGGTCACCACCGTCAGCCCTCTCCTGCTCGGGCAGGCCGACGACGTCGTGCTCCTCGAGGACGGGCTCGTCGCGGCCACCGGCACGCACCGCGAGCTGCTGGCCCACCCCGCATACCGACACATCGTGATCCGCGGAGAGGAGGACGACCAGTGATCACCGACCACGCCCGTCGCACGCTGCCGATCGCCGACATGGCCGGCGTCTGGCAGCACACCCGCGGACTGGTGCGCGAGCACCGAGGCCTGGTCACGCGCGTCCTGGGGCTGCACGCCCTCGCCGCGCTCGCCGCCCTCGCCGCGCCCTGGCTGGTCGGACGGCTCGTCGACATCGTCAGCGGGCACCGCGGCGACACCGGCACCGTCGACAAGATCGCGATCGGCCTCGCCGCCGCGGTCGTCGCCCAGACGGCGCTGACCTGGGCGGCCCGGCGGTGGTCGTTCATCCTCGGCGAGACGATCTTCGCCCAGCTGCGCGAGCAGTTCGTCGGGCGAGCGGTCAACCTGCCCCTGTCGACCGTCGAGCGCGCCGGCACGGGCGACCTGGTCGCCCGGACCACCAACGACGTCGAGGCGCTGTCCCACGTCGTGCGGTTCGGGATCCCGTCGCTGTTCGTCGCGTCGATGACGGTGCTGATGACGACGGTGGCAGCCCTGTTCACCTCGCCGTTGGCCACCCTGCCGATCCTGCTCGGCCTGCCGTTCTACTGGTTCTCGACCAGGCGCTACCTGCGGCACGCCTCGGACGGCTACCTGTGGGAGCGGGCGACCTACGCCCAGCTCAACGGTGTCATCGCGGAGACCGTCGACGGAGCCCGCACCATCGACGCGCTGTCGCTCACCGACACGCGCCGGGCGCGGTTCCACGAGGCGCTGCGCGAGTGCTTCAACGCGGAGCGCTACACCCTGGGCCTGCGGCTGCACTGGTTCCCGGCCGTGGTCTTCGGCTACTACGTCCCGACCGCCGGCGCGGTGCTCTGGGGCGGCTGGCTGGCCATCAACGGCCACATCAGCGCCGGGGCGGCCACGGCCGTGACGCTCTACATCCACCAGATGACCAACCCGCTCGACGAGGTGCTCGGCTGGCTCGACGAGATCCAGGTGGGTGCGACGTCCCTGGCCCGGGTGATCGGGGTGGGCGACGTGCCACCGGACCGCGTCGCCACCGGGGAGCAGCCGGAAGGTTCCGACCTCTCGGTCGACGACGTGCGCTACGCCTACCGTCCCGGGCACGACGTGCTGCGCGGTGTCTCGCTGGACCTGCGACCGGGCGAACGCCTCGCCATCGTCGGTCCGTCGGGCGCGGGCAAGTCGACGCTCGGCCGCCTGATGGCCGGCATCGACGGTCCGCGCGAGGGCAGCGTCGAGGTGGGCGGCGTGCCGCTGGTCGACCTCACCCTCGGCCGGCTGCGCGGTGAGGTCGCGCTCGTCACGCAGGAGCACCACGTGTTCGTGGGCACGCTCGCCGACAACCTCCTGCTGGCCCGGCCCGGCGCCTCCCGCGACGAGCTCGACGAAGCCCTGCGGGCCGTCGACGCCCACGAGTGGGCCGCCGACCTGCCCGAGGGCCTCGACACCGTCGTGGGCAGCGGTGGGCACACCCTCGGGGAGGCCCAGTCGCAACAGGTCGCCCTCGCCCGCCTCGTCCTCGCCGACCCGCACACCCTCGTGCTCGACGAGGCGACATCGCTGCTCGACCCGCGCGCCGCCCGCCACCTCGAGCGCTCGCTGGCGGCCGTGGTCGAGGGCCGCACGGTGGTCGCGATCGCGCACCGGCTGCACACCGCGCACGACGCCGACCGGGTCRCCGTGGTCGAGGACGGTGTGGTCAGCGAGATCGGCACCCACGACGAGCTGGTCGCCGCCGATGGTCCGTATGCCGCGTTGTGGGCTTCGTGGCGCGACCAGCCGACCACCGCGTCCGGCGTCGCGGGCGTCGCAGACCGGGCCTCGCAGAAAACTCTGGGGCCCGCGTAACCCCAGGTCATCCGGGTCGTTGTCTGGGTGGTGTGGCTGGAGACCCACCCCCCGGCTCGTCTCCAGCCACACCACCTGAGACGGTGGTCGGCACAAGGCAGGGGTTTGTGTCGCCCGCCGTCTTTGCGGTCCGACGTGCGCCCGTCAGATCTTCGCCCGTCAGACCTTCGCGCTCTCGTGGGTGTAGCGGGTGACGGCGGGGTTGGCGGCCTCCACGACCTCGAGGCGGCGGTAACCCTCACCCTGTGGGGGACGCGGGTCGGCCTCGCCCTTGTTGGGCCACAGCGACATCGCGCGCTCGGCCTGCGCAGTGATGGTGAGCGACGGGTTGACCCCGAGGTTCGCGGACACCGCAGACCCGTCGACGACGTGCAGGTCCGGGTAGCCCCACACCCGGTGGTACCCGTCGATGACGCCGCGCTCCGGGCTGGAGCCGATCGTCACGCCTCCGAGGAAGTGCGCGGTGAGCGGGATGTTGACGATCTCGCCGAGGCTGCTGCCGGGGAACGAGCGCAGCCCGCTGGCTTCGCTGAGGCGGGCGGCGACGGCCTTCATCGCCTCCTGCCCGGCCGGGATGTAGGTCGGGTTGGGCTCGCCATGCCCCTGACGCGAGGTCAGCCCCCGACCACCGAGCAGCCCCGACCTACCCTTCACCTGCAATGAGTTGTCGCGGGTCTGCATGATGAGGCCGATGACGGTGCGCTCGCTCCAGCGGTACTGCGACAGGGACCTCAGGAACGTGGCCGGGTGCCTGACCACCTCGACGACGAACTGGACCGGCCGCGGCAGCTGTCCTCCGGGGACGAGCACCGTCGCCATGAGCCCCATCGCGTTGGAGCCCTTGCCGTAGCGCACGTTCTCGACGTGGGTGTCTGCAGCCGGGTGGAACGACGACGTGATGGCCACACCCTTGGACAGGTCCATCCCCGGCTTGACCTTCGTCATCATCACGCCGTTGACGGCCTCGGAGTTCGTGCGGGTGAGGTGCCCCAGCCGATCTGACAGCCGCGGCAGCACTCCCGTCTGGCGCATGGCGTGAAGGAGCTTCTGGGTGCCCCACGTGCCACCGGCGAGGACCACCTGGTCCGCAGTGACGGTATGCCGCGCCCGCCGGAACCAGGCGCCGCTCGCCTCGTGCGTCACGGCATACCCTCCGCCGCGGCGCGGCGCCACGCTGACGACGGTGCGCATCGGCTCGATGGTGACCCCGAGCCGCTCCGCGAGGGCGAGGTAGTTCTTGACGAGAGTGTTCTTGGCGCCGACGCGGCAGCCGACCATGCAGTTGCCGCACTCCGTGCACCCGGTGCGGTCAGGACCCGCGCCGCCGAAGTAGGGGTCGGGGACGCGGGTGCCGGGCATGCCGTAGAAGACGCCGGTGGGTGTCTTGCGGAAGGTGTCCTCGACGCCCATGTCGCGCGCGGCCAGGCGCATCACGTCGTCGACGACGCCATGGCACGGAGTGGTGACCACGCCGAGCATGGTCGACGCCAGGTCGTAGTGCGGCGCGAGCTCGGACTGCCAGTCGGTGAGGTCGCTCCACTGCTGGTCGGCGAAGAACGATGCGGGCGGTACGTAGAGCGTGTTCGCATAGTTCAGGGAACCGCCGCCGACCCCGGCGCCGGCCAGCACCATCACGTCCGGGAGCCGGTGGATCCGTTGTACCCCAAAGCATTTCAGCCTGGGCGCCCAGAGGTACTTGCGCACGTCCCACGACGTCCTGGCGAAGTCCTCGTCGCGGAACCGCCTGCCCGACTCGATGACGTGGACCCGGTAGCCCTTCTCAGCCAGCCGCAGCGCGGCGACCGACCCACCGAATCCCGACCCGACGACGACGACGTCGTGGTCGCTGCGCGGCGCGCTCGGGGTCACCGACGACCCAGCCTTCATCGACGACCCAGGGCCTTGAGCACCGTGAGCGCGCTCGTCATCAGCCGGGCGTAGGTCTCCTCGCCCATGCCGCCGACCGGCGCGATCGGCAGGACGTACTGCGCGGTGACGTTCTGCGACTCGGTGTACTTGAGGATCCCCTCGCTGCCGTGGCGGCGACCGACGCCGGACTGCTTCATCCCACCCATGGGGGACGCCACGCTCCCCCACGCCGCGGCATACCCCTCGTTGATGTTGACGGTGCCGGCCTGGATCGCGGTCGCGATGCGGCGTCCCCGCGCCACGTCGCGGGTGAAGACGGCGGCGTTGAGTCCGTAGTCGGTGTCGTTGGCGAGCCGGATCGCCTCCTCGTCACTGTGCACGCGGTAGAGCGCCACGACGGGGCCGAACGTCTCGTCGTCGCGCAGCAGCATCGCGGCGGTGACGCCCTCGATCACGGTGGGCTCGTAGAAGTACGGGCCGATCTCGGGGCGGGCCCGGCCGCCGGCGAGCACCCGAGCCCCCTTGGAGCGGGCGTCGTCGACGTGGGCGGCCACCCGTTCGAGCTGCTGGGCGGAGACGAGCGAACCCATGTCGGTGCCGTAGGCGAGCTCCGCCCCCAGCCGCATCTCTCCGACCGCCGCGACGAACCTGCGGGTGAACTCGTCGGCCACCGACTCGTGCACGAGGAGTCTTTCGATCGAGATGCACAGCTGCCCGGCCGACGAGAAGCAGGCACGGACCGCACCGTCCACGGCCCTGTCGAGGTCCGCGTCGTCCGCGACGTACATCGAGTTCTTGCCGCCCAGCTCGAGGGAGTAGCCGACGAGGCGACCGGCGACCGAGGTCGCGACCTGACGACCGGTCTCGGTCGAGCCGGTGTAGCAGACGTAGTCGGCGAGGTCGACGACCGCCTGTCCGACGGTGGGGCCGTCGCCGAGGACGACCTGCAGCACCGACTCGGGCAGCCCCGCCTCGGTCAGCAGCTGCGCGGCGTGGAGCGCCGTGAGCGACGCCTGTTGGTCGGGCCGCAGCACGACGGCGTTGCCGGCCATGAGTGCGGGGATCGCGTCGGTGATCGCGAGCGACAGCGGGTAGTTCCATGGGCTGACGATGCCCACGACCCCCCGCGCGTGGTGGTGGACGGTGCTCTGGGTGAGCACGGGGAAGAGCCCTGCCCGGCGCCGCGGACGCAGGTATGCCGCCGCGGAGCGGGCGTAGTGCCGCGCCACGAGGGCGACGTCGGCGACCTCTTCGAACGCCTGGCGACGGGTCTTGCCCGACTCGAGCTGGACGATGTCGAGCAGCTCGACCTGTCGCTCGAGGACGAGGTCGTGGTAGCGCAGGAAGATCCGTTCGCGCAGCTCCATCGGCGTGCGCGACCACGACCGCTGGGCCGACCGCGCGGCGTCGACCGCCACGGCGACGTCCTCACGCGTCGACACCGGCAGCGACGCCAGCGGCGCCCCGGTCAGCGGTGTGTGGCTCACGAACTGCGCTGCCCGTGGGGCCGCGACCACCCGGCGAGCGAGCCGTCGGGCGAGCGCCGGGTCCACGGCATACGTCGCGGTGGGGTCGGTCTCGGGGTCGGCGATGAGGTCCGGAGCCATGCACGCAGCCTAGGTCCGGAGGGCCTTGGTTACCAGCAGTAAGTTGGCGACCTTGCCCACATGCTCAGCTGCGCTGGTAGGGGGCGACGACGACCTCGACCCGCTGGAACTCCTTGAGGTCGGAGTACCCGGTCGTGGCCATCGCCCGGCGCAGCGCCCCGATGAGGTTGCTCTTGCCGTCGGCGGTGCGACCCGGGCCGAACAGGATCTGCTCGAGGGGCGCGAGGGCTCCGACCTCGACGCGCTCGCCACGTGGCAGCTCGGGGTGGTGTGCCTCGGATCCCCAGTGGTGCCCGCGGCCAGGGGCGTCGGTGGCGCGCGCGAGCGCAGCTCCGAGCATCACGGCGTCGGCGCCGCAGGCCACCGCCTTGACGATGTCGCCGCTGTCCCCCATGCCGCCGTCGGCGATGACGTGGACGTAGCGGCCACCCGACTCGTCGAGGTAGTCGCGGCGGGCCGCTGCAACGTCGGCGATCGCGCTCGCCATCGGCGCGTGGATGCCGAGCGTGCGTCGCGTGGTGTGCGCCGCTCCCCCGCCGAAGCCCACGAGGACACCGGCGGCACCGGTGCGCATGAGGTGCAGCGCCGCGGTGTAGGACGCGGCCCCGCCGACGATGACGGGGACGTCGAGCTCGTAGATGAACCGCTTGAGGTTGAGGGGTTCGGCGCGGCCGGACACGTGCTCGGCGCTGACGGTCGTGCCGCGGATGACGAACAGGTCGGCCCCCGCGTCGACGACGGTCTTCCAGAACTGCTGGGTGCGCTGCGGGCTGAGCGCTCCGGCTGCCGTCACCCCGGCTTCGCGCACCTGGCGCAGCCGCTCGGTGATCAGCTCGGGCTGGATCTCGGCCGAGTAGATCTCCTGCATCCGCGCGGTCGCCAGGGCCGGGTCGAGCGTGGCGATCTCGGCGAGCAGCGGGGTCGGGTCGTCGTAGCGGGTCCAGAGACCCTCGAGGTCGAGCACGGGCAGACCGCCCAGCTTGCCGAGCGCGATGGCGGAGTCGGGGGACATCACCGAGTCCATCGGCGCCGCGATGACCGGGATGTCGAAGTGGTAGGCATCGATCTGCCAGCCGACGGACACGTCCTCCGGGTCGCGGGTGCGCCGCGAAGGCACCACCGCGATGTCGTCGAAGGAGTAGGCCCGACGGCCGCGCTTGCCTCGGCCGATCTCGATCTCAGTCACCGGGCAAGGCTATCGGGAGCCGAGACCGGTGGTGCGACATCGGTGCGCGCTTGACGTCCCGTCGCCGAGTGAGGGGGCGGCCGGCGACGGGACGCCCTTTATCGTCACAGCGACCGTGGCCGGCCGGTTGCAACGACGTACCTGGCGATCCCCCCTGCCCGAAACGCTGTAGCGCTCGTGTCGTCACCCTAGGTTGCCCGCGCGCCCCGCGACTCAGCCAGATTGCGTATACCTGCCCTGCACGGGCGCGGGAGGTGAGCGCGGCTACGAGCGGGCTGCTGCGGAGGCGCTCACCAGGCCGTGACCGAAGAAGGAGGTCCACCCGTCGGAGCCGCCGTAGCACCTGAGCCGTTCGTCAGCGGATCCGAGCGGCTCCCAGTCCGCAGGGCAGGCCAGCGGTGTCGCGCCGCGCTCCAGGGCTGCCTTGACGGCGCTGGGCGACCAGCCGGGGTGACGCTGGACGATCAGCGCCGCGACGCCCGTCGCGTGCGGTGCCGCCATGGAGGTGCCGTTGAGGTACACGTAGGTCGCCCCGTGGTCGATGACCGTGATCCCGGGGAAGACCGCCTCGAGCGGGTCGAACCCCGCCCAGATGTCGCTGTCCGGCGGGACGGCTCCCAGGATCGCGTCCTGGACGGTTCCGGTGGCGGAGAAGTAGTCGCCACCGGGGGCCGCGACATCGCCGCCCACGCTGGAGTAGTCCGCGATGTTCCTCGTGTAGCCCGGGTAGCCGACCGGGCCGGTGGCCGAGACCGTGACGGCGCCCGGCAGCTCAGCCGGCAGCACCCGGCAGCTGTTGTGGACCACCCGCTCGATGGGGGTGTCGTCAGGCCCGTCAGGACTGATGACGTCCAGGACCGGGTGCCTGAGGTCGGCCTGCTCGTTGCCGTTCGACGCCACGATGAGAACACCCCGCTGGCGGGCGTACTGCGCAGCCGAGGCGATGTCGGCCGCGAGGGCCCGCTGCTGGGCGTCGTTCCCGCAGTAGTACAGGTAGGGGTCGGCGAACAGGCTCAGGTTCACCACGTCGAGGCGCAGGTCACCGGCGGCCCGCAGTGCGTCAGCGACGGCGTAGGCGAAGCAGTAGCCCGGCATCGTGCAGGCCTTGAGAGCGACGATGGTGGCCTTCGGCGCGATCCCGGCGATACCGATGCCGTTGACGGGGGCCGCGATCTCGGAAGCCACGTGCGTGCCGTGGCCGGAGCGGTCGTAGACCGCCGTCTTGTTGGTGCAGTCGCCGTTGCTCGCCTCGGTGACTTCAGCCAGCCCGGCGAGGATGGCGGGGTCGTCGCTGCGGATGAAGGAGCAGGACGAGGCCAGGTCGAGGTTGGGCACGATGTCGGGGTGGCGGAAGTCGATGCCGGAGTCGATGACGCCGACCCGCACTCCGGAGCCGTCCGCCAGCGCCCGGGTCGCGTCGTCGGCGCCGATCAGCGCCATGTCCCACTGGCAGGCGGCCAGGGGTTCACTGCTGGGAGCGGCGAACACCCCGTCCCACAGGTCGTGGCAGATCGCGGTCAGCTCACCGGTCGTGGCGGCTTGGGTGCGCTGGGTGGCTCCCACGGCGGTGCCGGTCAGAGCGGTCGTGGCGAGGGCGACCGCGGACAGCGCGGTCAGGAGTCGCCGGTGGGATGTGCGCATGGTCCACCTCCGGGCAGGGTGCCCCCGCGCGTCGAGGGCACGACCACGCTAGGGCGACCCCCGCGCCCGTGGATCGAGCAGAACGCGTAGGAGGCGTGCACCGGGTGGTCGCCACCCGGCATACCTCGGCTTGCTGGCTCGGGTCGGCCGGGTCGGTCAGCGACCGCTGTAGTTGGGGGCCTCGACGGTCATCTGGATGTCGTGCGGGTGGCTCTCCTTGAGGCCCGCCGAGGTGATCCGCACGAACCTGCCGCGCGCCTTGAGCTGGGGGATGGTCGGTGCGCCGACGTAGAACATCGACTGCGCGAGACCGCCGACGAGCTGGTGCACGACGTTGCCGAGCGGGCCGCGGTAGGCCACCTGGCCCTCGATGCCCTCCGGCACGATCTTGTCGTCGCTGGCGACGTCGGCCTGGAAGTAGCGGTCCTTCGAGAAGGACTTCTTGCCGCGCGAGGCCATCGCCCCCAGCGACCCCATGCCGCGGTAGGACTTGAACTGCTTGCCGTTGACGAAGATCAGCTCACCGGGGCTCTCCTCGCAGCCGGCGAGCAGCGAGCCGAGCATGACGGTGTCGGCTCCGGCGACGATGGCCTTGGCGATGTCACCGGAGTACTGCAGGCCGCCGTCGCCGATCACCGGGACACCGGCCTGGCGGCAGGCGAGCGAGGCGTCGTAGATCGCGGTCACCTGGGGCACGCCGACCCCGGCGACGACGCGGGTGGTGCAGATCGAGCCCGGGCCGACGCCGACCTTGACGGCGTCGACGCCTGCGTCGACCAGGGCCTGGGCGCCTGCGCGGGTGGCGACGTTGCCGCCGATGACCTGGACGTGGCGCGTGGCCGGGTCGGTCTTGAGGCGACGGACCATGTCGAGCATGAGGCGGGCGTGGCCGTTGGCGGTGTCGGCGACGAGGACGTCGACCCCGGCTTCCACGAGGGTGGTCGCCCGCTCCCACGCGTCGCCGAAGAAGCCGATGGCAGCACCGACGAGGAGCCGGCCGTGGTCGTCCTTGCTGGCGTGGGGGAACTGCTCGGACTTCACGAAGTCCTTGACGGTGATGAGCCCCGCGAGTCGGCCCTGGTCGTCGACCAGCGGCAGGCGCTCGCGCTTGTGCTGGCGCAGGAGGGCAGTGGCGTCCTCGCGGGAGATGCCGACCGCGCCAGTGACGAGGGGCATCGGCGTCATGACGTCGCGGACGCGCGTCGTCGCCCACTCGGCGACCGGCGTGAATCGCAGGTCGCGGTTGGTGATCATGCCGAGCAGGTGGTCGCCCTCGTCGACGACGGGCAGCCCGGAGACGCGGTACTCACCACACCGGCGGTCGAGGTCCTCGAGCGTGGCGTCGGGGCCGATCGTCACCGGGTTGCTGATCATGCCGGTCTGGGTCCGCTTCACGAGGTCGACCTGGTAGGCCTGGTCCTCGATGGAGAGGTTGCGGTGGAGGATGCCGATGCCACCCTGACGGGCCATCGCGATCGCCATGCGCGACTCGGTGACCGTGTCCATCGCCGCCGAGACGAGCGGGATGCGCAGGGACAGCTCGCGGGTCAGCCGCGCGGTGGTGTCGACGTCAGAAGGGATCACGTCGGTCTCGCCGGGCAGCAGCAGGACGTCGTCGTAGGTCAGACCCAGCTTGCCGAACGGGTCGTGCTCCTCGGGCTCGGGAGCGGACTCGACAGCGGGATCCGGGGCGGGGGCCGCAGCGGACTCCTGCAGGCGCCGACGGTCTTCGAGGTCCACACCAAGGCTCATTGTCCAATCGTAACGGGCGCCGACCCCACCCCCGGACGGACCTCCCGAACCGCCCGAAAGCGGGCCGCCGCGGCTCCGTCCAGCATGCGGGACAACCCGCGTCCGTCCCCGCGGCCTTGAACAAGTCCTTACGTTCCAGCCCTGTTTCCGCAGGTCACAGGGCGGTAGCGTCCCAGACGTGCGGCAGAGTGCCGCGGGGAGAAGAGGCACGACATGGCTGAGTTGTCACGGCTTCCAGGACCCGTAGCCGACTTGTGGGAATGGCAGCTCGACGGTTCGTGTCGCCAGATCAACCCAGAGGTCTTCTTCCACCCCGAGGGCGAACGCGGGCCGGCCCGCCGCTCCCGGGACAGCCAGGCCAAGGAAGTCTGCCTGGCCTGCCCGGTTCTCAAGCAGTGCCGGGAGCACGCCCTGCGGGTTCGCGAGCCCTACGGCGTCTGGGGCGCGATGACCGAGGACGAGCGCGAGGCCTACTACGCCGGCCACGCCGTCCCCGCCGCCAGCTGAGCGACGCCACCAGCTCAGCGACCTAGACTCGGCTGCGTGAGCAGCCCGGTCGAGGTACCCATCCGTGACGAGTCCATTCGGCTCGGGCAGCTGCTCAAGCTCGCGGGCGTCGTCGACGACGGCGCCATGGCGCGGTCGGTCATCGAGCTCGGCGAGGTCACCGTCGACGGCGCGGTCGAGGTCCGTCGCGGCGCCCAGGTGCGCCCCGGCCAGACCGTCGGGTATGCCGGTCAGCGGCTGACCGTGGTCAGCGACGCCTGAGCTCGGAGCTCAGTCGGAGACGACGAGCAGGGCGCGCAGCATGTCGCGGGTCTGGGTGCTGACCGGCCACGAGTCCCTCGCCATCCAGTCGACGGTGAACCGGTCCGCGCAGACGCTGCTGAGCTCGACGAGGCGGTCGTCCTCGGTCGTGCCCCGCACCACGAAGAGGGAGCTGCCCGCCGTGCAGGTGCTGGCAGGGACCAGGCTCGAACCGGCCTTGGCCAGGTCGGCGTTGAGCTGCGCGAGCTGTGGGCCGCCCATGACGCTGGCCCGGATACCGCGGTAGCGCGGCACCTTCGTGAGCATCGGTCGTGGGTGCAGGCACGCAGTGGCCGCCTTCAGCACGGTCCCCCGCGGCAGGCTCGGTGGGGCGACGCTCGGCGCCGTTCGGGTCCTGCCCAGGATCGAGGGGCACCCGAGGAAGGCGGCGCCCGTGTTGCCGGGCCCGGCTCCTTCGTCGGCCGACTGCTCCGCCAGCGCGACGTAGTAGCTCGCCAGAGCCGGCCAGCCGTTGCAGGCCAGACCCTCGTTGGCGTAGGTCGTCATGGTGCCGTCCTTGCCCTGCAGCACCATGCGGAAGGCTGGCCCCTGCGGGAGGTCGGCGCACTCGGCTCCGCTCGTGCGTGGCTGCAGCGTCAGGGCATCGACGGCGAGCGGGACGCTGACAGGGGCGTCGGGCGGCAGCGAGCCCGCCCAGACCGACCCCTCGTCGGTCTGGGCGCACACGAGGACGGCGGCGACGGTGATGCTGAGCGGCTGACTGGGCACGACGGGCGGTGTCGGCGGCCCGAAGGACGTCCGGCAGGCCAGTGCCACCGGTTGCGGCAGCGGCGGGGTCGGGACCACCCCGTCGCCCCCCTGGCGCGAGACCAGCCCCCCGACCACGGCCACCACCGCCAGGCCAGCAGCGGCGAGGGCCCACCCCCGCGCACCGCGCAGCCACCCGGCATACGACCTCGGCGGGTCGACGAGACCGTTGACAGAGGGGTCCTGCGGCGGCAGCCCCGCGAGGGTCGCACGCAGACCCTCCTCGTCGAGGGCGAGCACCGCGCCGACGGTCGCCAGGGCATGCAGGCGGTGGCGGTGCACCGCGGCGACGCCGTCGTCGAGGGCGTCGGCGATCTGGGCCTCGCTGAGGCCGTCGAAGGACCACAGCACGAGGATCGCGCGTTCGCGGCGGGACAACCCTGCGAGCGCGGCGAGCACGACCGCCTTGGTGGGAAGGGGCGAGGCAGTGCTTCGCGGCCCCGGTTCGGCGCGGTCGTCGTGGCTGCGGCGAAGCGGCCGACGCCTCAGGTAGCTCGCCATCAGCGACCTGCGCAGCTCCGCGTCGTAGGACCCGGCGCCGACCTCGGACAGGTGGTGCCACTGCGGCCAGCTCCGGGCGAGCGTGGCGCGGACGAGGGTCTCGGCGCCCCGCTCGTCGCCGACCAGGAGCCACGCGGTCCGCAGCAGGTCGGCGCCCCGCGCCACGACGTACTCGTCGAAGCTGGGGGGTTCGGCGAACCGATCCGCCATGGGCCACCTCGCTCTGCGCCACCCCGCTTCCCGCATCGTATGCCGCGGGAGCGCGACGAAGGCCCGCCCCCCGCAGTGGGAGACGGGCCTTCGTGGGGTATGCCGCGCTGCTCAGGGCCGCGCGTCAGCCGGGTTCCTGGTCAGGAGACTCGGTCAGTGACCGTGGCCGTGACCGTGGCCACCGGCGGACTGGCCGTCCTCGTCTTCCTTCTTCTCCACGACGAGCGTGTCGGTGGTGAGCACCATCGACGCGATCGAGGCGGCGTTGACCAGCGCGGAACGAGTGACCTTGACCGGGTCGATGACGCCGGCCTTGATCAGGTCGCCGTACTCGCCGGTCGCGGCGTTGAGGCCGTTGCCTGCGGTGAGCTCGCGCACCTTGGAGACGGCGACGTAGCCCTCCATGCCGGCGTTCTCGGCGATCCAGCGCAGCGGCTCGGCCGAGGCCTTCTTGACGATCAGCGCACCCGTCGCCTCGTCGCCCTCGAGGTCGAGGTCGTCGATGACGGTGGAGGCGTGGACGAGGGCGGAGCCGCCACCGGCGACGATGCCCTCCTCGATGGCCGCGCGAGTCGCCGAGATGGCGTCCTCGATGCGGTGCTTCTTCTCCTTGAGCTCCACCTCGGTGTGGGCACCCACCTTGATGACGCAGACCCCACCGGCGAGCTTGGCGAGGCGCTCCTGGAGCTTCTCGCGGTCCCAGTCGGAGTCGGTGCGCTCGATCTCGGCCTTGAGCTGGTTGACCCGGCCGGTGACGTCGTCGGGGTTGCCGGCGCCGTCGATGATCGTGGTGGTGTCCTTGGTGACGACGACGCGACGGGCCTGGCCCAGCACGTCGAGGTCAGCCTGGTCGAGCTTGAGGCCGACCTCCTCGGAGATGACCTGGCCACCGGTGAGGGTCGCCATGTCCTGCAGCATCGCCTTGCGACGGTCGCCGAAGCCGGGTGCCTTGACCGCGACCACGTTGAACGTGCCGCGGATCTTGTTGACCACCAGGGTCGACAGCGCCTCGCCGTCGATGTCCTCGGCGATGATCAGCAGCGGCTTGCCGGTCTTGACGACCTTCTCCAGCACCGGCAGGACGTCGGCGATCGCCGAGATCTTGCCCTGGTTGATGAGGATGTAGGCGTCCTCGACCACGGCCTCCATGCGCTCTGCATCGGAGACGAAGTAGGGCGAGATGTAGCCCTTGTCGAACTGCATGCCCTCGGTGAACTCGAGCTCGGTGGTCGCCGTCGACGACTCCTCGACGGTGATGACGCCGTCCTTGCCGACCTTGTCGAACGCCTCGGCGATGGTGGAGCCGATGCTCTCGTCCTGGGCGGAGAGCGCGGCGACCTGGGCGATCTCTTCCTTGCCCTCGATCTCGCGCGCGGTCTCGAGCAGCTTGGCGCTGACGGCCTGGACCGCTGCGTCGATGCCGCGCTTCAGGCTGGCCGGGGCGGCACCTGCGGCAACGTTGCGCAGGCCCTCCTTGACCATGGCCTGGGCGAGCACGGTGGCCGTCGTGGTGCCGTCACCCGCGATGTCGTTCGTCTTGGTGGCGACCTCCTTCGCGAGCTGCGCGCCGAGGTTCTCGTAGGGGTCCTCGAGCTCGATCTCACGGGCGATGGTCACGCCGTCGTTGGTGATCGTGGGGGCGCCCCACTTCTTGTCGATGACGACGTTGCGGCCCTTCGGGCCGAGCGTCACCTTGACCGCGTTCGCGAGCGCGTCAACGCCGCGCTCCAGCGACTTGCGGGCGGAGTCGTTGAACTCCAGCGTCTTAGCCATGAAAGTCCTTCTCTAGCAATCGGGTTCAGGAGGGATTTAAGGCAACGTGCCCTGTATGCCGGCAGGCCGGCATACAGGGCACGTCACTCACGCGGTGCGGATGCTCAGCCGACGATGGCGAGGATGTCGCGGGCGGAGAGGATGAGGTACTCCTCGCCGCCGTGCTTGATCTCGGTGCCGCCGTACTTGCTGTAGATGACCCGGTCGCCGACGGTGACGTCGAGCGGGACGCGGTTGCCGTTGTCGTCGATCCGGCCGGGACCGATCGCGAGGACCTCGCCCTCCTGGGGCTTCTCCTTCGCGGTGTCCGGGATGACGAGGCCAGACGCGGTGGTCTGCTCGGCCTCGACGGACTTGACGACGATGCGGTCTTCGAGCGGCTTGATGGAAACCGACACGATGATGACCTCCCCTTCGGGAATGTCGAAGATGGACAGGTGGATGGTGCTGGTCGTGCTGTGGTGCTCTTGGTACGGAGTTCACGGCCCGGCGGTCGCCGTCGCGGGGATCGACCGACTGGCTGCGTTAGCACTCGGCGAACCGGAGTGCCAACGCAAATCTAGGCTCGCGGTTAGCACTCGGTCAACTCGAGTGCCAGAGTTTGGCGGCGCGTTCGCCACGAGCGGACGAGCGACGCGGGAGCGGACGACAAACCAGTTGCCGAGTGGGGTCGGTCGCGGCAGGGTCAACCGGGTGACCGACACCCCCGAGACTGCCGCGACCGACACCCCCGAGACCTCTGCCGCACTGACCTCTGCCGCGCTGCTGCGGGCGTACGACACCCAGCTGCGGGAAGAGGCGGAGGTGCCCTCGTCCCTGGCCACCGACCGGCTCGGCCCCCTCGTGCTCGCGACGTTCATGGGCGGGCGGGGGTTCGTCACGTATCGCACCCTCGACACCGACGCCGGGGCGGCCACCGAGGACTCGGTCGCACGCCTGGTGGAGCAGGCCGTCCAGCACTACGAGGCAATGCCCGAGATCACCCGGGTCGAGTGGAAGTCCCGGGGCCACGACCACGCTCCGGGCCTGCACGAGGCCCTCGTCGCCCACGACTTCACCCCCGACGAGCCGGAGTCGATCATGATCGGCGAGGCCCACCTGCTGGCCGTCGACGTCGAGCTGCCCGAGGGCGTGGTGGTCCGCCGGGTGACCGACGAGGGCGACGTCCGGGCCATGTGCGCCATGCAGGCCGAGGTGTTCGGCGACGACGAGGACGAGGCCAGGGACCACGCGGACCAGATCCTGCACCGGCTGCGGACTCGCGACGACATGGAGATGTGGGTGGCCGAGCACGACGGCCGGATCGTCAGCGCCGGGCGCCTCGAGCCGGTCGCGGGCACCGAGTTCGCCGGTATCTGGGGCGGCGCGACCCGACCCGAGTTCCGCGGACGGGGGATCTACCGGGCCCTGACGGCCGCCCGGGCCCGCTCGGCCATCGGCCACGGGAAGCGCTACATCAACAGCGACTCGACCGAGTTCTCCAGGCCGATCCTCGAGCGCTCCGGCTTCGTCAAGGCCTCCACGACCACGCCCTACGAATGGCGCCGCGGCTGAACCGGGCACAACCAGACGGCGGTGGCGTGCGTCTGTGTGGATGAGGGCCCGGCCGGGGTCCCAGACACGACCGGGGGGGTCGGCGTCGACGACCCTGGTGCCGAGGCCCAGCCGCGTCGCGATCCTTTCCGACGCGCACGCCACGAGCCACACAGCGGTCGACTTCCACGCACTCGTCGCGGCTCCGGCCGTGACGGCCACGCTCGACAGCGTCGGCACGCTCGATGCCGGCGCGGCACGGCTGGCCGGCACCTACTCGTGCAGCGGCAGCGGTGCAGTCACCGTGTCGATCGCCGGATCGCTGGCCCAAGGGGCGGATGTCACCGGCATCGCGCTGGGGCCGTCTGCACCCACGAGACGGCGCGCGGCCCGGTCACCCTTTCCTCGGGGGCCTGACGAGCGGTCGCGGGTCCCAGCCCGCGGTCGGGGCGCAGGGACCCGCGACCTCGGCACGCGGCATACGCAACAATGCCCGGCATGGATCTGGCCCTGCTGCGACGGCTGACCACCGGCGAGGGCTGGGGTCTGCTGCAGTCCCTCCCGCCGTACGACGAGTCGGGTGCCCTGGGTCTGCAGCAACGGTTGCGGGCGGCGGGGTTCGACCCCGACCTCGTCGCAGCCGCCCTCAACCAGGCCCGGCTGCGGGCCAAGGCGCACGACAAGTTCGGCGAGTTCGCCCGCGGCATGGTGCTCACCTCCGACGGGCTCGAACAGGCGACCCGGCTGGCGGTCGCGGCCCAGCACGCCCAGCGCTTCCGCGCCGCAGGCATCCACACCGTGCACGACCTGGGGTGCGGCATCGGTTCGGACGCCATGGCGATGGCGGGACTCGACCTGCGGGTCAGGGCCATCGACGCCGACGAGGTCACCGCGGGGATCGCGGCGGTGAACCTGCGGCACTGGCCGGACTCCACGGCATACCAAGGGTTGGTGGAGGAGTTCACCGCACCCTCCGGTGAGGGCGCGCGCGGCGTGGGGGCGTGGCTCGACCCGGCGCGGCGCACACCCGGCGTCGCGGACGTGAGCGGCCGCACCCGGAGGATCTTCAACCTCGCCGAGATCTCCCCCAGCTGGACCACCGTCCAGGACGTGGCCCGCGCGCTCCCGGCGACCGGGGCCAAGCTGAGCCCGGGCTTCCCGCACGCGGCACTCCCCCCTGGCGCCGAGGCGCAGTGGACGTCCTGGGAGGGCGACGTCGTCGAGTGCGTCGTCTGGTGGGGACCACTGGTGCGGACGGCTGGGCGCACCGCGGCCCTGCTGCGCGCCGCGGGGCCCGCCGTGGTCGTGACCGAGGCCGACGGCGACGGTACCGCTCCCCCGCTGCAGAACCTCGCCGCCGTGGGTGGCTGGCTCTACGAACCCGACAAGGCGGTGCTGCGTGCCGGTCTCGTCGGAGCGCTGACGGCCGCGACCGACGGGGCAGAGCTGGACGCCGGCGTCGGCTACGTCGGGTCGAGCCGGTCCGTCGACGTCCCCTTCGCCAAGCGGTATGCCGTGGTGGAGGCGATGCCGTTCAACGTCAAGGCGCTGCGTGGCTGGCTCCGCGACCACGGCATCGACCGGCTGACCATCAAGAAGCGCGGCGTCAGCGTCGACGCGGACCTGCTGCGTCGCCAGCTGAGACTGCCCGCGAAGGGGCACAACGAGGCGATCGTGATCCTCACGAGGGTGCGCAGCAACCAGGTGGCGATCATCGTCCGACCGGCCTGACCGACCCCGCCCCCGGTTCGATGTGAACACGCCGGGGATCAGCGGCGCGTTGACCTCGAACGGCGGAGAAATAGAGCGCGCCAACCGGAGGCAACCGGACGCACTCCCCGTCAAGCGGTGCCCGAACACGCCGGCAGTTGGCCCTGCGCCGTTACCATCTCGTATCCTCGGCGGCGATGCCTTCCCCTCACACCACCGGCTCCGGCCGCCACCGCGCCACCAGGACTCGCCGCACCGCGATCCTGTCGGGCCTCTGGCGACGCCCCAGCCACCGGTCTGCGCTCAAGGGCCTCGGCGTGGCCGCCTCGGCGCTCGGCGTGGCCACCGCCTTCGCGGCCCCGGCGTCGATCCCGGCCCTCGAGCTGACGTCGGCACAGGTTCGGCCCCCCGTCGAGGCGCGAGCCGAGGCCGTCTCCGCACCCGCCAGGGTCACGCGCTACGGCGTCATCGGGTTCACCGCGCAGGCCGAACCGACCCCGAGCCGCAAGACCAGCACGCCGCCGGCGGCGGCTCGCACCAGCACCGCCGTCTCGCGCAACACCTCGCGCGCGGGCCTGTCCAACATCGGCGGCATGACTCCCAACGCGATCGCCGTCATCAACGCGGTCAAGCAGCAGTTCCCCGGGTCCGGCCCGTTCGGTGGCTACCGCGCGGGTGACCCCGGAGACCACGGCACCGGTCACGCCGTCGACATCATGTGCGGCACGACCGAGGGCAACGAGATCGCCAGCTTCCTGCAGGCCAACGCCGGCACGCTGAACATCAAGTACCTCATCTGGCGTCAGCGCATCTGGTACCCCGGCGGCACGTGGCAGGGCATGGCCGACCGTGGCAGCCCCACGGCCAACCACTACGACCACGTGCACGTCTCGGTCCTCTAGGTCAGTTCCGGCTTCACCCTCCCCCGGTTCGATGTCAACGCGCCGGGGATCGTCGGCGCGTTGACATCGAACGAGTCAGAGCTCCGGGTCGCGCTGCGCGCCGCGGTGCTGCACCGCCACCGCTCCCGCCTCGCTCGCTGCCCTGACCGCCTCGGGCCGCGTGGCTCCATCGGCGAGGGCGGCCGCCAGTGCCCCACAGAACGCGTCGCCGGCACCCGTGGTGTCCACGACGTCGGCCTCGTCGACGGGTATGCCGTCCGACCGCTCCCCGTCCCAGCTGCACCCAGCTGCGCCGAAGGTCACCAGCACGGAGGTGGGCGCGGCGTCGCTGTCGGCCAGCTGGAGCGCCTCGTGCTCGTTGACCACCAGCGGGTCGGYGAGGGCCACGACGTCGCGCGGCAGGGCGGCATACGGGGCGGCGTTGACCACCACGCGCGCCCCGCGCCCGTGGGCGGCGCGCGCAGCAGCCGCGACGGTTCGCAGGGGCACCTCGAGCTGGATCAGCAGGACGTCGCCAGGTCCGAGGTCGGCAAGGTGGTCCGGCAGGTCGTCGGCGGTGACGTGGGCGTTGGCGCCGGGGATGACCACGATGGAGTTCTCGCCCTCGTCGTCGACGGTGATCCAAGCCTGTCCGGTGGGACTGGCGTCGACGATGCGGACCCCGGAGACGTCGATGCCGCGGGACGAGAGCCGGCGCAGGTAGGCCCGGCCAGCGTCGTCCGACCCGACAGCGCCGACGAGCCTCACCAGCGCGCCGGCTGCGGCCGCTGCCACGGCCTGGTTGCCGCCCTTGCCACCCGCGAACCGGTGCAGTGCACCCTCGGCGAGGACGGTCTCGCCAGGGCCGGGGTGCCGCTCGACCGCAGCGACGAGGTCGACGTTGAGCGACCCGAGGACGACCACGAGCCCCATCAGCGCATCCCTCCGCTGACGGTGTCGAGCCACAGGGTCGCGTAGCGCTGGGCGTCCACCTCGAGGCAGACGTCGATGGTGGACCGTGCCGGGCCGTGCGGATCGTGGGCCAGACCCCCGGACCAGTCCCGCGGGTCGACGATCGTGCGTCCGCGGGACCACGTGCCGGCGAGCTCGACGCGCACCGGGAGCCGCTCGCGTCGCACCCCGGCCGGCTCCAGTACGGCGCAGACGGCCCCCGCGTCACCGATCGTCGCGTCCGGCGACCCGAACCGCTCGCACTGGAACTCGATGAGGCGCCCGGCCAGCTCTGCCGCGTCGTGGCCCCCCGGTGCCGCCAGGGTGCGGGCCGTCTCGAGCGTGATCCGCGGCGCGTAGAAGACGTCCAGGCCGTACATCGTGATCGGGATGTCGAGATCGGCACAGGCATCGAGCACCACGGCCGCGGCCTCCGGGTCGTGGAAGACGTTGAACTCGGCCGAGGCCGTCGCGTTGCCGACCTGGGCCGCCCCGCCCATGAAGACGATCTCGCGAATCCCCTTGGCAACACCGGGATAGGTGCGCAGGAGCAAGGCGATGTTGGTGAGCGGTCCGAGTGGGACGAGAGTGACCCGGTGGGAGTCGTCGGCGTGCCCGGCAGCCTCCAGGAGCACGTCGCGGAGCAGCTCGACGGCGTGGCGGGAGTCCGGCGAACGCTCCGACCTGGCCCAGTCGAGGTCGCCCATCCCGTCCTGACCGTGGACGTGCCTGGCGTCGACCGGATCCTCCAGCAACGGGCGTTCGGCTCCCCTGGCCACCGGGACGTCTGGGCGGCGGGCCGCGTCGAGCACCGTGAGGGTGTTGGCCACGACGGCGTCCACCGCCGCGTTGCCCCCCACGCACGTCACGGCCCGCAGGTCGAGCGCGGGGTGCAGGGCTGCGAGCAGCACCGCACAGGCGTCGTCGACCCCGGTGTCGACGTCCAGGACGACGGGAATGGCCATGCAGCGATCCTGCCAGAGGCCGGGTGGTGACAGCCCGGTGCGGGTTTCGCCGGGGCCGCGGAGGCGGGGTAGGTTCCGTGCGTGACTGCTCATCCGGCGCGCCACGCCCGCGTCCTCCTGACCGGACTGGCAGCGCTGGCCCTGACCACGACGGCCTCCTGCGACTCGGGCACCCCGGGGGCGGCCTCCACGGCCACCGACTCGAGCACCTCGTCCAGCAGCTCCTCGTCGGCACCGCCGAGCTCGAGCTCCTCCTCGCCCAGCTCCACGACGACCTCCGCCGCACCGACGTGCGGCGAGCAGCTGGCCGGCGCGATGACCCCGGCCCAACGGGCGGGACAGCTGCTGATGGTCGGGCTCCAGCCCACCGGCAGCTCGCGCGCGCTCGCCGCCCAGGTGAAGAAGCAGGGTCTGGGCGGAGTCATCTACCTGGGCGGGTGGTCCGGTGGCGCCGCGTCGATGGCGACCATCTCCAAGCGACTGCAGGCCGCCGGGGACGGTCTGCTGGTCGCTGCCGACCAGGAGGGCGGCCAGGTGCAGCAGCTGCGGGGGTCGGGCTTCACGCGCATGCCCTCCGCCCGTACCCAGGCACAGTCGAGCGTCGCCAGCGAGGAGAAGAACGTCGAGGCCTGGGCTCTGGAGCTCAGGAAGGCCGGCGTGAACATCAACCTGGCCCCGGTCGCCGACACCGTGCCCACGTCACTCGGGGCAGCGAACCAGCCCATCGGCCGCTACCGCCGCGACTTCGCCCCCGGTTCGCCGTCGACCAACGCGAGGTATGCCGCGGCCTTCGTCCGTGGGACCCTCGCCGCCGGCATCGCGCCGACCCTCAAGCACTTCCCGGGACTCGGCCGCATCACCGGTAACACCGACGTGACCAGCAGCGGCATCACCGACCGCACGGCCGACGCCGACGATCCCTACCTCGCCCCGTTCGCGGCAGGGATCGCCGCCGACGCGCCGATCGTCATGGTCTCCTCGGCTCGCTACCCCAAGCTCGACCCCGACAACCAGGCGATGTTCTCCAAGGCCGTGGTCAGCGGGCTGCTGCGCGACACGATGGGCTTCAAGGGCGTCGTGATCACCGACGACGTGGGCGCAGCCAAGGCGGTCTCTGCCGTCCCGGTCGGTCAGCGCGCGACACGCTTCATCGCGGCCGGTGGCGACATCGTCCTCACCGCCAGGGCGTCGCAGGCGCCGGTCATGCTCAAGGCGATTGCCGTCAAGCGAGCCGCCAGTCCGGCCTTCGCGGCCCAGGTGGACGCGGCCGCAGCGCGGGTCCTCGACCTCAAGGCCGACCTCGGCCTCGTGAAGTGCGGCTGACCTGCCGGGTCACCCCCTAGGACTGGACGAGGGTCACCGGCATCGAGGAGTCCGCGGGCAGCGCGAGGTCGGACGGCGCGCGTCCCTTGAGCACCATCTGCGCACCCAGCGAGGCGACCATCGCACCGTTGTCGGTGCACAGGCCGGGTCGGGGCACCCGCAGGGTGATGCCCGCCGCGTCGCAGCGCTCCTGAGCCATGGCGCGCAGCCGGCTGTTGGCGGCGACGCCACCGCCGATCTGGAGGTTCATCACGCCGTGCTCCTTGCAGGCCAGGACGGCCTTGCGGGTCAGCACGTCGGTGACCGCCTCCTGGAACGACGCAGCGACGTCGGCCACGGGCACCGGCTCCCCTGCCGCCTCGCGGGCCTGCACCCAGCGGGCCACCGCGGTCTTGAGCCCGGAGAACGAGAAGTCGAACCGGTAGCGCTCCATGTCGCGCCCCGTCGTGAGCCCGCGGGGGAAGTCGATCGCGAGCCGGTCCCCCTCGCGTGCCATCCGGTCGATGTGCGGCCCACCGGGGAAGGGCAGCCCGAGGACTCGCGCCACCTTGTCGAACGCCTCGCCGGCCGCGTCGTCGATCGTCGACCCCAGCGACTGGATGTCGTGCGTGACGTCGGGCACGAGCAGCAGCGACGAGTGCCCACCCGAGACGAGCATGGCCAGGGTGGGTTCGGGCAGCGGACCGTGCTCGACGATGTCGACGGCGACGTGGGACGCAAGGTGGTTGACGCCGTAGAGCGGGACACCCAGCGCGACCGCCAGCGACTTGGCGGCGGCCACCCCCACCATCAGCGCGCCGGCCAGGCCGGGCCCGGACGTCACGGCGATCGCGTCCAGGTCGCTGAGCCGGATGCCTGCCTCGCGCGTGGCGCGTTCGATGGTCGGGACCATGGCCTCGAGGTGCGCGCGGCTGGCCACCTCGGGCACCACCCCGCCGAACCTCGCGTGCTCGTCGACACTGCTGGCGATCGCGTCGAAGAGCAACGTCTCGCCACGCACGATGCCCACGCCCGTCTCGTCGCAGGACGTCTCCAGGCCGAGCACGAGCGGCTGGTCCGCCTTCCTCGATGCGGTGCTCACCGCGCTACCTCCCTGAGGGTCAGCCGCATCACGTGGGCGTCCACGTCACCGGGCTGGTAGTAGCGGCGACGGACGGTCATCAGCTCGAATCCCCTTGAGTCATAGAGCTTTCGCGCGGCTTCGTTGTCGGCCCGCACCTCCAGCATGAGGTATGCCGCGTGGTCGGCCTGCGCCCGCGTCACCAGCTCCTCGAGAAGCCGGCGGCCGAGCCCACACCCCTGCGCGCGGGGCGCGACGGCCATGGTCATCACGTCCGCCACCTCACCGCCGAGGTCGACTCCGGCATAGCCGACGACCGCTCCCTCGGCATCCTCCTCGACGACATAGGAACGTCGGGGGCGTGCAGCCAGCTCGGACCACAGGCTCGCCGGCGTCCAGGCGTCGTCGGGGAACAGCTCGCGCTCCAGGGCCGTCACCGGCTCGATGTCGGTCCAGTGCAGGTCGCGCATGGTCGTGGCCGTCGTGGTCATGCCTTGCCGCGTTCCGCGAGGGTCAGGGCGTCCGGGCGGCGCAGGTAGAGCGGTTCCACGGGCAGGTCGATGCCATCGTCAAGGCGTTGCAGGGCAAGGTCGCTCAGCACGCCGGCCGACACCTCGAGCACACCGACGGGCTGGGGGAAGAGCTCGGGGTAGAGAACCGGCCCACGGCCCGCCGTCGGCAGGGCTCGAATCTCGTCCGGCAGCTCGGCGGGGCGCGCGACGGCAGGATCGGTGAGGCGTGCCGCTCGATCCTGCTCGGGGCGGCTCGGGTCGACCCGGTAGCGGGCCCAGTAGACCTCCTTGCGCCGCGCATCGGTGGCCACCACGAACTCGCCCTCCCGGACGTGCTCGACCGCCTGCTGTGCCAAGGCGTCAAGGCTGCAGACACCGTGCACGGGGATCCCCAAGGCGTGCCCGAAGACCAGTCCGCTGACGATGCCGACCCGCAGACCGGTGAAGGGGCCGGGGCCGTTGCCCACGACCACGTCGGTCACCTCAGCGGAAGACACCCCCGCCTTGGCCAGGAGGTCGCGCATGAGGGGTGCGACGCTCTCCGTATGGCCCCGCGGGTCGTCGGACCCGCCGAAGGCCCAGCGGGAGCCGGCGGAGACGTTGACGCTCACGGACGTCGAGGTGTCGATGGCCAGGACGACGCGGCTCATACCAATGCCTCCAAGGTGGTCAGGTCAACGCCGTCCCACCGGGACCCGTGGGTGGAGAGACGGGCGGTCCGCGAGTGCTCGCCCTCGAGCACTACCTCGATGCGGTCCTCGGCGAGGTCCTCGGCCAGGCCGTGGCCCCACTCGACGACGGTGACCGAGTCCTCCAGTGCCGTGTCGAGGTCGAGGTCGTCGAGCTCGGCGAAGCCCCCGAGACGGTAGGCGTCGACGTGCACGAGCGCCGGACCCCCCGCCAGCGACGGATGGACGCGGGCGATGACGAAGGTCGGTGAGGTGATCGGACCCCGCACCCCCACGCCCTCGGCGAGGCCCTGGGTCAGCGTCGTCTTGCCGGCCCCGAGGCCGCCGGTCAGGACGACGAGGTCGCCCGCATGCAGGACCTGCCCCAGCCGGACGCCCCAGGCCCGGGTGTCCTCGGCAGTGGGCAGATCGGGGCTGACGAGGTCAGGCACGGCTCTGCCCGCGTCGCGCCTTCGCGACGAGGCGGCGCTTGGCCAGGTCGGTGACGGTGCGCCGGACCCGTGGCTTGCGCGCGACCTCGATGCCTTCGGCCGCGGCGCGCATCCCGCGCTCGATGAGGCCCTCGAACTGCTCGTTCAGGACCTCGGGGTGCTCGAGCATGATGATGTGCCCGGCCTCCTCGATGACCACGTGCTCGGCGCCCGGGATGAGGCGGACGATCTCCTCGCTGTGGTCAGGAGGAGTGAGCACGTCGTGAACTCCGTTGAGCACCAGCACCTCCACGCCGTGGAAGTGTACGAGCGCGTCGCGCTTGTCGTGCTGGTCGAAGGTCGGCAGGAAGTCCGCCATCACGTCGAGCGGGGTCGCGAAGATCATGTCGGCGGTCAGCCGGACCGCGACCGGTGGCACCGGCGACGCGAAGCTCAACCGCTCCACGAGGAACTCCTCGATGTCGCGGCCGGCGCGCRGGGCGGTCCGGACCAGCCCGGGCCGGGACGAGAGGCGGTCCAGGACGCCCGGACCGAACCGGCCCACGAGCTTGCCGAAGTACTGACCGAAGCCGAGCGACACCAGCTGGGCGCCGCCCGCGCTGGTGGCGACGAACGCCGTCGCGACGACGCGGTCGCGGATCAGGTCAGGGTGCTGGTCTGCGAGGGCCATCGTCGTCATGCCGCCCATCGAGTGACCGACGAGGACGAGCTGACCCTCGGGCGCCGCCTCCTCGATGACCCGGTGCAGGTCGCGGCCGAGCTGGTCGATGTCGCAGGAGGCCTCGCTGCCGCGCCCCGAGCGCCCGTGTCCGCGCTGGTCCCAGGCGACCACGCGGTGGCCGTCCGCGACGAGCGCCTTGCGCTGCAGCACCCAGCTCTCGAGGCTGAGGCAGAAGCCGTGCGAGAACACCACCGTCGGCTTGTCGGGACCGGCGGCGCCCGGTGCCGGTTCGTCGATCTCGACGTGCAGGGGCACGCCATCGTCGGCGACGACCACGAGCTCCTTGTCGGGCGTGTGGGCGTAGGCGCCGACGGGAGCCAGCACGGACAGGCGTGCGTGGCGCTCCTTGCTGACCCGGCCAGCCGCGATGCCGGCAGCGGTGGCGACGCCGGCGGCGGCCAGCCCGATCCCGAGACCGGCGAGGCTGCGGTTGGTGGGGCTCACTGCTCACCCCCCAGGTAGACCCGCGGCACCCTCGCGCCGACACGCGTCACGATCTCGTAGTTGATCGTGTCGATCGCCGCGGCCCAGTCCTGCGCCGTCGGCTCCCCGGCCACGCCGACGCCGAACAGGACGGCCTCGTCCCCCGCCTGCGCACTGCTGTCGGGACCAAGGTCGAGCACGAACTGGTCCATGCAGACTCGTCCCGCCACGGCATACCTGCGGCCGCCCACCTGCACCGGTCCCACACTGGTGGCGTGCCGCGGCACGCCGTCGCTGTAGCCCATCGGCACCAGACCGAGCTTGGTCTGCTGCGTCGTGGTGTAGACG